>JBGQGO010000150.1:0-10852 GCA_041497455.1 Blastocatellia bacterium
CAGAACGGCCAACAGCAGGGTCAGCAAGGTCAGCAGGGAACTCAGTCCCGACAGCAACAGGCTCAAACCGGCCAGCAGAGCCAGTCTCAGGGCAACCGTGGCCAGCGCGGACAGCAAGCGGGGAGGCGGCAGGGTCAGCAGTCGGGCCAGCAGAACCAGTCTGGACAGCAAGCTGGCCGACAAGGCCAACAGGGCCAACAAGGTCAACAAGGTCAGCAAGGTCAACAAGGTCAACAGGGCCAACAAGGTCAGCAAGCTGGTCGACAGGGGCAGCAGGGGCAGCAGGGGCAGCAGGGGCAGCAGGGGCAGCAGGGGCAGCAGGGGCAGCAGGGCCAGCAGGGCCAGCAGGGCCAGCAAGGTCAACAGGGACAGCAAGGTCAACAAGGTCAGCAAGGTCAACAAGGCCAGCAAGGTCAGCAAGGTCAGGGCCAACAAGGTAACCAGCAGGGTGGTAGTCCTAGCGGCAGTGCTTTTGATCCAAGATCAGCGGGCGGAGGCCCGCCGACCGGTGGACAGCGACAGCTCGAAAGCGAACTTCGCCAGCGGCTTGCCGATTTTGAAGAATTGAAACGCGCGTTAGGGCGCAACAGCGATCTTGCGAAAGACCTCAATCGCGCAGTCGAGCAGTTGCGGCGCATCAATCCGAATGCGTTCGCCGATCCGGCGCAGCTTGCGTTGCTCAAGAGCGAGGTGATTGACCCTCTGCGTCAACTCGAGATCGAGCTTGCGCGCAGGCTTCAGGCGAAGCTCGGCAACAACGGCCCCGGCGCGTTCGGCGACGGCGACGCTCCCGATCGTTATCGAAAGATGATCGAGGACTATTATCGCAGGTTGTCGGCGCGGTCGCCGGAGCAGAAGCCTTAGGTTGCGTGGAGGACCGAATGTCAAACCAGGTAAGCTTGGAAGACGTGGAGCGAATGGCTGAACAACTGCCCGCGCAGGATCGACTTCGGCTTATTGCGCACATCTGCGAACAGCTTTCTGAGAACGGGGGCGATGAATTGGGTAACGGCCACACGGAGTCAGAGCGCCTGCGAAGGGTTGACGCTTGGCTAGCAGAATGTGACGCCGTTGCTGAAAGCATAGAAGGGGAATTTGACTCCGCAGAAGACCTCCGAAGAATCAGGCACGAGCGTGCCAGGCGGCTATGAAGCTTTGGCTGAGCTGCGTGGCTGTGACTTTTGGACGGCAGATAACACTTTTTATCTAGACGTGAGGGCAGCTCTGACATTTGTCAGATATCTGCCCGACTATCCGTAGGATCGAGGACTTAAGTTTTATGCACAGAAGAAAGCACCTGTTGACACGGCTGATGGCGGTGGGACTTGCGATGGCCTTCCTGTTGACTGCGGCCGTGAGCCGAGTCGCGAATGCGTCGCGCGATCACAAGTCTTTCGCCGCGCTCTCGGCTCGATTGTCTGAGCCCGGCGGCTATTTCGATTCCGACAATCTGATCTCGAATGAGACTTCTTATCTCCACGTGATGGCCAAGCTGCGCGAGATGGGTGTGGCTGGCGGCGTCTACGTCGGAGTCGGGCCGGATCAGAGCTTCTCTTACATCGCGAAGATTCGACCGAAGATGGCGATCATGATCGACATCCGCCGCGAAAACCTGCTTCAACATTTGCTGTTCAAGTCGCTGTTCGGCCGCGCCAGAAATCGAATCGAGTATCTATGCGAGTTCTTCGGCAAGCCCGTTCCAAAGACCAAAGGCTGGGAAACTCGCAGTGTCAAGGAACTGGTCGATTACATCGACAGCACGGCCTCTGACCCGAAGATATTCGAGAAGAGTTTGAAAGAGGTGCGCCAGGATGTTCAGAAGTACGGCATACCGCTGTCGCAGTCCGATATCGAGTCCATAGGAAAGGTTCAGCGGGCGTTTTTCAGCGCCGGGCTCGACATTCGCTACTCGAGCTATCATCGCCCGCCGCGCTCGATCTATCCGCCTTATCGAGACCTGCTGCTTGAGACCGACCTTGCGGGCAACCAGCAAAACTACTTCAACTCAGAGGATGACTTTCAGTTCCTCAAGAAGCTTCAAGATCAGGATATGGTCGTGCCGGTGGTAGGCGATTTGTCTGGTCCGCAGGCGATGAAGGCGATCGGCCAATACATCGCGGAGATCAAAGAGCGTGTGTCGGCACTCTATGTTTCAAACGTCGAGTTCTACCTTCAGCGGCAGGGGACCTTCGATAAGTTCGTCGAGAACGTGAAGTCGTTGCCGATCGACAGCCGTAGCGTGATCATTCGCAGCTACTTTAATTACTACGCGCCGGCGCATCCGCAAGCCGAGCCGAATCACTACAGCACCCAGTTGATGGAGCGGATCGATGATCTGATAAAGCAGTGCGCCGCCGGGGAGTGTGATTCGTACAACGACATCGTGACAAAGAATTCGATCCTGCTGAAGTGAGTGGGGAAAGTCCGTAGTCCGTAGTCCGTAGCGATGCAAACCGACATTTCAGCGGGCCGGATCGCGGATTACTGACGCGGACCACGGACTACGGACTACTGACCACGGACTACGGACTTCTGTTTCGTGCCTTTGTGTTAAAGAGATCGCAGTGGAAGACATCCGGGTAACAAGTTGGAACGAATTGAACGAGCGGCTCTACGAAGGGTCGTGGGAGGAACCGCTCGCCCGCTTCCGCTCTAACCTCGCGTTTCGAGGTCTGGGTGATTCGTCCTATGACCTGAAGACCGGCCTGATAAGACTGGGAGGCGCGGCCGAAAGGCTCGAAGGGCACCTGCTTCGCAACTATCGCAAGTACGCGCGGCGCGATTCGGTGCCCGACGATTCAATGTGGAACTGGGTGGCGCTCGCGCAGCATCACGGCTTGCCGACAAGACTGATCGATTGGACCTTCTCGCCTTTTGTAGCGATGCACTTTGCAACCGTTCGACTTCAAGACTACAACATCGATGGTGTGATCTGGTGCGTGGACTTCGTGAAGACGAATCGGCTGCTGCCGGAGAAACTCAAGACGTTGTTGCAAGAGGAAGGCTCGAACGCTTTCACCGTTGATATGCTCAATCGGGTGGCCGGCACGCTCGCCGAGTACGATCGGCTTTCGCCCGATGAGTTCGTCGTTTTCTTCGAGCCGCCGTCGCTGGATGATCGGATAGTGAATCAGTTTGCGCTGTTCTCGATGATGTCGAGCGCGACGGCGCGGCTCGATCGCTGGCTTGAAGAACACCCGGAGCTGTGCCGGCGCGTGATCATCCCGGCCGAGCTAAAGTGGGAAGTCCGCGACAAACTCGACCAGGCGAACATCACCGAGCGAGTGCTGATGCCGGGGCTCGACGGGTTGAGCAGTTGGCTGAAGAGATACTACACTCCGAAGCCGAGGTTATAGGACCTATATGACCTATTGGACCTATGATCGATGATCCCAGCGAACTAATCGCCACTGTGCGCGCGCGGGTAAACTCCTTCGAGATTCCTGCGGCGCTGGTGTTCAATTGTCATATCACAGGACTTGCGGTCGCGCGCTCGCTCGGAAGACGAGGCGTGCCGGTCATTGGCCTAGATCGCGATGAGAACGGGTACGGACTGCACTCACGCTACACGACGGTTGCTGGACGTTGTCCTTACCCGCTCGATGACGAACGCGGATTCATCGATCTGCTGATGGAGATCGGCGCGGTGTTGAAGCAGAAGGCCGTGCTCTTTCCTTGTCTCGATGAATGGGTGTTTGCGGTCGCGCGTCACGCGAGCGAGCTTGGCGAGTATTTCATTCTTCCGTTCTCAGACATTGAAACCGTCGAACGAATCCTCGACAAGAACCTGCTCTATCGAAAGTGTGAAGAACGGCAGATTCCTATCCCGCGAACGTTCTACGTCGGAGAACAAAGCCCCGAGCAGATCGCAATTGAGATCAGCTTTCCTTGCATTGTGAAGCCCGCGCTTCAACGCGAGTTCACCAATGAGTTCGGAGAAAAAGTCTTGCGCGCGGAAACGCGAGAGGACTTTCTCTCGTTGTGCGAAAGCGCCAGCCATCACCCGCTGCTTGCGCAGGAGATTGTCGGCGCGGGCTTGGACAGCTTCTACTCGCTGTGCAGCTACATCGGCCGCGACGGACAAGCGAAAGGCGTGTTCGTGGGACGCAAGCTCGAACAATACCCGCCCGATTTCGGCACCGCGTGTCTTGTCGATTCGCGCTACGTCGAAGAGATCGTCGAACGCGGTGTCGATATCCTCAAGCAGTTCGGTTATCACGGAATCAGCGAAGTCGAATTCATCTACGACGACAAGAGCCGCGACTTCAAGCTGCTCGATATCAACACGAGAGTGTGGAAGTGGATCGGGTTGCCTATTCGAGCCGGGATCGATCTCCCGTGGCTTGCGTATGCTGATGCTGTGTATGGAAACGTCGAAGCGGCCGGGCGCCAGCGAGATGCGCTGCGATGGGTGTACTTGAAAGACTACATCGCGCTGCGGCGAGCGAGAGCCGGTGTTGATGAGACGACGCTCACGCGGCAGGATTGGCTGAATCTGATCACGGGCCGGGCAGAGTCAGACAGCGAGATAGTCGACGCGGTGCTGTCCAATGACGATCCCGAACCGTTCGTGCAGATGATTGAAAGTTTGTTCACCAAGAGGCAATACTACTGTGCTTGTTAGGTCCTATAAGTCCTATAGGGCCTATAAGTCCTATAAGTCCGATAGATCTGGGGATGACACATGAACAAAGTACGATTCGGATTCTGGATGCCGATATTCGGCGGGTGGCTGCGCAATGTCGAAGATGAGCAAATGGCGGCGACCTTCGACTACAACAAACGCGTCGCGCAACGCGCCGAGCAGATTGGCTTCGACATCTCATTACTCGCCGAGCTGAACCTGAACGACATCAAAGGCGCGACGGCTCCCGTGCTGGAGTGCTGGACTACTGCCGCGGCGATTGCCTCGGTCACCGAGAAGGTCGAGTTGATGAATGCGATTCGGCCAGGCTTCAGGTTGCCGGCGATCACGGCGAAGATGTCAGCGAACATCGATCAGATCTCGAACGGCCGCTTCAGCCTCAACATCGTGTCCGCGTGGTGGGAGCAGGAGATGCGCGAGTACGGCGGAGCGTGGGTCGGCCACGATGAGCGCTACGAACGCACGCGCGAGTTCATCGAGGTCATGCGCGGGATGTGGACCGAAGAAGAGTTCACCTACGAAGGCCGCTACTACAAAGTCGAGAAGGCGCACCTCGAACCGAAGCCTTTGCGCAAGCCGTGGCCGACGCTTTACGCGGGCGGCGAATCTGAGGATGCGAAGCGGATGATCTCGCGCTACTGTGACGGCTACTTGATGCACGGCGATCCACCCGAGAACGTGCGGCCGAAGGTTGAAGAGATGGAGCGCCGAAGGCGCGAGTTGGGACTCGGGCCGATGACTTATGGGATTGCGGCCTATGTGATTTGCCGAAAGAGCGACGCCGAGGTCAAGAAAGAAATCGATCGCATATGCGACGTGAAGGACACGGCCGGCTATTTCGGATTCAAGGATTTCACGACGCAGAGCAAGCTCGAGCGCGAGTTGTCGTTGAGGGATTACAGCGTCTCGAATCGCGGGTTGAGGACTGGGCTGACTGGAACGGCTGAACAGATCGCCGAACGCATAGTCGAGTTTCGCAACGCCGGCGTCGAGATATTCCTGATGCAGATGAGCCCGATGATGGAAGAGATGGAGCGCTTTGCCGAAGAGGTGATTCCTCTAGTGCGCTCTCGCCAGGCGAGCGAATGATTTTGTCCCTTCTACCACAATGATCGGGGCGATAACCGCGGCCGCCGCCATAAGCCAGTCTGTAGACGTAAGCCGAGTCGTGTTGAGCACGCGAGCGAGCGGCGCGACGTATACCGCCATCAACTGAAGGGCTATGACGATCGCGGTAGCAATCCAAATGAACGGATTGCGAAACAGTCCTTCGAACGCGGATCGCGTCCGCGAACGGCAATTGAACATGTGCCCGAGTTGAACTCCAACGAGTGCCATCAACGCCACCGTCCGTGCGCGTGCGCCTTCGCCGTATGAAGCAATCGCCCAGGCGTAGATTGAGAGTGTGATTGCCGCAAGCATCGCCGCCTGCCACGCTATCAGCACGAGTAGATCGCGGGACAACAACGAAGATTTCGGGGGGCGAGGCGGGAGCTGCATCACGCCTGGAGCCGCGGGTTCAACGGCGAGCGCAACGGCCGGAAATACGTCGGTGACAAGGTTCATCCAGAGTATCTGAAGGGGCAGGAGCGGCAGGGGCCAACCGGCGGCTACGCTCAAGAAGATCACGAGTACTTCGGCCAGGTTGTCCGAGAACATCATATGGACGAACTTGACGATGTTCGCGTAGATCGTCCGCCCGCCTTCGACCGCTTTCAAGATCGTAGCGAAGTTGTCGTCGGCCAGCACGACATCCGCAGCCTCTTTCGCCGCTTCTGTTCCGCGCTCACCCATCGCGACCCCTATGCTCGCGCGTTTGAGGGCGGGAGCATCGTTGACGCCGTCTCCGGTGACGGCGACCACCTCGCCCGCGCGCACGAGCGCTTCAACAATGCGAAGCTTGTCTTCAGGTGAGACGCGGGCGAAGACGTTTGCGGTTCGGGCAAGCTCGACGAGACGATCGTGACTGGCGCCTTCGAGGTCACGCGCGTGCAAGGCCACGGCTTCCTGATCGCCGTTCAGTCGCAGCTCACTCCCGATAGCGCGAGCCGTGTTCACCTGATCGCCTGTGAGCATCACCACGCGGATACCTGCCGCGCGCGCCTGTTGGATTGCTTCCGGGACTTCGGCTCGCGGGGGGTCCATCATCCCCACGAAGCCGAGGAATGTGTACCCGCCTTCTAGGTTGGGGTTCGATTCCAGTTCGGAGTTTTCCGGGAGAGTCAGTTGATCCCCGGCTCCAACGAGCGTCTTCTCGGCAATAGCAAGCACTCGCAGAGCGCGGCCCGCCATTTCTTCGTTAGCGGCAAGAAACCGGCGCCGAGTTTCTTCGTCAAGAAGACGCACGCTAGAGCCGCTATCGAGGTAGTGCGTGCAGGCATCCACCACGACCGCGGGAGCGCCCTTCAAAGCTACAAGATAAGTTCCCGCCGGCGCCCGGTGAACCGTGATCATCCGTTTGGTAGCAGCGTCAAACGGGACTTCGTTGATCTTCGGGTACTCGGCGCGCAAGCGAGGAACGTCGACACCGATTTCATCCGCTGCTATCAGCAATGCAGTCTCGGTGGGATCTCCAACGGCGCGCGAGCTATCTGTGGATGCCATCGTGAATGAAGCTTCATTGCAAAGCACGCACGCACGAATGGCGCGGGCAAGCGATTCGTTTGCGTCCGGCGGTTGTTCTGAATCGCCTTGCGCGATTCTTGCGCCGCCAGCCAGGTGATACTCGCGCACGGTCATTCGGTTCTGGGTGAGCGTGCCGGTTTTGTCCGCGCAAATTATCGTAGTGCTCCCGAGAGTCTCGACTGCCTGGAGCCTTCTAACGATCGCGTTCTGCCGCGCCATACGAAGCACGCCCAGCGCGAGGATGAGTGTAGTCACAGCCGGCAGACCTTCAGGAACAGCGGCCACGGCAAGGCTGATACCTACTTCGGCCATCAGCCACAAGCCATCTCCGCGCAGCCAGCCGGCTGCCATCACCACGGCGGCGATTATGAGCACAATGTAGACAAGCCGGTGACCAAGCTCGGCGAGGCGCGCTTCGAGCGGCGTTGATTCGTCGGGGGCGTCGGCTACCAGCTTGCCGATCCGGCCAAGCTCGGTGCGCGCGCCAGTCGCGGTCACGACGGCAACCGCGTGCCCGGCCGCGATGGTTGTGCCGAGGTAGAGCATCGAGAGGCGTTCAGCGAGCGGCGCATCGAATGCAACCGGCTCGCGTGACTTTTCAACCGTTGCGCTTTCACCGGTCAGCGCCGCTTCTTCAGCGCGCAGGCTTCGAGCGGTGATCAGCCGGGCGTCTGCTGGAACGCGGTCGCCCGCGTTGAGGATGATGACATCGCCCGGCGCCAGCTCCGCCGCATCAACCTTCATCTCGCGCCCGTCCCGCCGCACTCTCGCCGTAACGTGTGCCTGGCGGCGCAACGCATCGAGAGCTCGCCCGGCTTGCCACTCGGTCGCAAATCCGACGAGCGCGTTGAGTATGAGCACAACGACGATCGCGGCCGCTTCGGTTACGTCGCCTGTGGCCCAGGCAATCAGGGCGGCGACCGCAAGCAGCGCGACAATGAGGCTTGCGAATTGATCGAGAAGAATGCGCCACGCCGGGCGCGGGCGGATTGTCTGAAGCGCGTTCGCGCCATAGCGGTTTAGTCTGCTCGCTGCCTCGGCGGGAGCGAGCCCGCGCGATGGATCGACAGTAAGCAAGCGCGCGACCGTGGCTGCATCGGCGGCGTGCGGCCCTTGATCGAGCGGTGGGTTCGAACCTGCAGAGTTGGTGATCAGAGCAGATGCCATAGCTCGCGTCCGTCGGTGTTGCATCTCGACAGTCCTTGCCGGACTGTGACGTTGGACAAGCATCCTTACATCCAGGCCGTGGCAATGAGAGGGTCAGCGGCTGTGACGGATTGTGGCGGTCAGCGGTAGGTGTAGGAAACACTCTTCTTCTGATGCCACTCGACGGTGTCGATATTGTGCGGGTCCGATGAGAATATCTCTTCGCTCAATCGGTCCGTGCTGACTACCGGGCTGACATCCACGTAGTAAACAATCCGCCCGAGCGGGTTCTCATCGTCTTCGCGGTCAAGCTCGCGGACTTCGGCGCTGAGACTATGCCTCTCGAATATCTCTCTCATAATCTCGTCGGTTTTGGCGACGTTATGAGTCTTCACTTTCAACTGCATCGAGCGGACGACCTGCTTCGATTCGTAGTGTTCCAGCACCCACAACGTCAGGAGCACGAATAAGCTCAGAATGATTGCCAGCTCCCACCGGCCCACGCCTGTTGCCAGTCCGATCGCAAGGTTGATCAACAAGACCGTGATTTCTTTGGGGTCGCGAATGTTCGTGCGAAACCGGACGAGCGAGGCGGCGGCGAATATCCCAAACGCGCGGGCGGCATTGTCGCCCACGATCATCATCAACGCAGACGCAACTACGGCGAGCAGGATCTGAGTCTGCGCGACATAAGGATTGCGGTGCAGCGCACCCGGGTACCTGTGCGGGCGAAAGGCGAGCAATGCGGCGAGCAGCGCAGCTAGCAGGAGCCTGGCCGTCATTCTCTCAGCACGCAAAAGCAGCCCTTCCTGCGGAGCGTTGTCTGCGGATGGCCGTTCCGATCCGAAGATACGGGAGATGATCGAATCATCACTGGGGCTCGCAACTGGCGGCGCCTGCTGATCGGTAGCTGCTGAGACCGCTGATTTGGGGTTCTGCGCCGGCCGAGGGTCTCTCAGCGCAAAATAAGCTGTGATTGAGAGCACAGCAAATCCGACGATCAGAAATGAAACGAGAGCTGCCGCGTGTCTCTTGGGCGGCGTCTTAAAGTCGTTTTCTCTCCCGTGCGGAACTGGTCTGGAGTAGATTCTTCTGTCTGCCCTCAAATCATTGGCGGCGGAAGGGTCTGCCTCAGGCTGTTCTTCTGTGGGCGTGTTCATGACCGTTTGCCACACTTTCCCGTTGTTTCCAAGTAGGCAAGCATCGTGCCTTTCAGGACGCCAGCTTAATCGGCGCAGAGTCTGAGATGTTGTGAGAGCGGGACCATTCGAACACAAAACTCACCCGCATTGCCGTGCGGCATGGGGGGCTTTCGCGCACCCAGAGTGGAAACCTGCGCAGCACCCGTCCGCATTGTTGCGAAACTGATCGACGCGCTCGCGGTACGTTCGTTGCCTTTCAGACTCAACAACTCGAGGAGGGACGCCGGTCATGTCAAAACGCGCGACGGTTTCCGCAATCCTTCTTATCTTTCTGCTGATCGACCTCAGGCCGCTTGAAGGGGCGCAGACCAAGCAAGCAGTCCCGAAGGTACAGAAGACGGAGACCGAGGGTCTGGCTGAAGGTCGTCCCGTGATGTGGGAAGAGCCCGTGGATCTCGAAAGCCGCGACTTGTTTTATGGAATCGGCGGCAAGAGAGGCGAGCCAGACCCTTCTGCGAGATACACATTTATCGAACGCAATACGTCGGGCAACTCAGAGAAAATCGTGGTCGAAGATGATCGCGACCGCAGGTGGACGATAAAGTTTGGCCCGGAAGCCAGACCGGAAACTACGGCTTCGCGGATCGTCTGGGCGGTAGGCTATCACGCCGATCAAGATTATTTCGTGAAGCGCGCGCACGTCGAAGGGCGCGGCGGCTTCGACGTGTGGGATGTGAGATTCGAGAGGGACAACGATGGATTCAAGAAGGCCGGCCGGTGGGCGTGGCAGAAAAACGCGTTCAAAGGCACGCGCGAGTTGGACGGGCTGAGAGTCTTGATGGCGTTGCTGAATAACTTCGACCTCAAGACCGCCAACAACAAGATCGTCCGGCCCAGCAAGAAAAAGAGCAGCGAAGAGACCAGGCTGATCCACTATGTCAACGACCTCGGCGCGACGCTCGGCACGACCGGGGCTTGGTACACCAACGTGCCGATTCTTGGTGAGATACCTACCGGAACGAAGGGGAATGTCAAAGACTATGCCGATTCAAAATTCATCGACAACGTCGGGGGCGGCAAGGTCGTCTTTCACAGCCATCGCCGCCGAGCCAAGCGCGCAATGATCGGAGTTACCATTGAGAACGCGCGATGGATGGCTAATCTGCTGGCCCGGCTTTCAGACAGGCAACTCGCAGACGCGTTCCGCGCAGGCGGCTTCGATGAAAGCGAAACCGCGATCTATATTGCCACGATCCGCAAGAGAATCGAGCGGCTTCAGAAGCTCAGCTAGTGA
>JBGQGO010000151.1:0-10789 GCA_041497455.1 Blastocatellia bacterium
TACGTCGACACAGGCATGAATCTGATCGATGTGCGCGACTGCGCTGAAGGCCACGTGCTCGCAGCCGAGAAAGGCCGCGCCGGCGAGCGCTACATTCTTGGCGGCCGCGATCTTACGTTGAAAGAGTTGTTCGATGCTCTTGCAAACGTCACTGAAATCGCTTCGCCGAAGATGAAGGTCCCGCACTGGGTCGCAGAAACTTATGCGCGGCTCGAGAACATTTGGTCCATCAACGTCGCTCGCCGGGAGCCCGACGTTCCGCTGGAAAGCGTGAAGCTCGCGCGGCACAAGATGTGGTTCGATGCGTCGAAGGCTGTTCGCGAACTCGGTCTGCCCCGGAATCCGATCGAGCGCGCGCTGGAGCGCGCCGTCAATTGGTTTCGAGAACATGGTTATGCCTAGCGTGGAACAAGCGCCAATCCTGGTCGTCGCGGCGCTAAGCTATGAACTGGCGAAGCTCAATGGCGCCGCGCTCTCTGGGCTTGTGCGCCTTGAAACAGGCGAGGGCATAGTCAACGCCGAGCGGCATCTCGATGCGTGGCTCGAACAAGGCGCCGCGCGCGCGGTGTTGAGCATCGGCTTTGCCGGAGCGCTGTCATCTTCGCTTGAAGTAGGTGACCTGGTTATTGCCTGCGACATTCGCGACTCGAAGCAAAAACCCGACGCTAACCTGCTCTCGGCGGCAAGACAGGTCCAAATCGATGCGCCCGTACGCTTCGGCGTAGCCCTCACCTCTCATGAGATTCTTTGGCAGGCCGAGTCCAAGCGCGCACTTGCAAGATCGCTCGGCGCAAACGAAATCGGCTTTGTGGATATGGAGTCGACGGCGATTGCCGGCGTGTGTGGCAGGCGCGGCGTGCCGTTTCTGATCGTTCGCTCGATCACTGACCTGTTGGACGAAGATTTGCCGCTCGACTTCAATCAGTATCGAAACTCCGATGGCCGAGTCGATCCTAAGAAGGTTGTGAACGCCGCGTTGCTCAGACCAGCCGCGTTTAAGGGGCTGTTTGAGCTTCGAAAGCGCTCCAAGCTTTGCGCGGAGCGAATGGCTGAATTCGTCCAGCGTCTGGTCCCGCTGATCAGCTAGATCGCGCGAGTTCATCTACTGGGCGCGTTTTGTTATGCGCCGCCGTCATTCGCTGTAGTATAATCCGCCTTCACCCTGGCGAAAACACACAAGCACTCGGGAGGAGAAAAAAAGCGATGGAAGCTCTGAAGGCCCGCGAAAGTGGCGCGGAGACGCTTGACTGTCATACGAACGAAGGCACGGTCAGAGTTTTCTCAAAGACCATAACGGTTAAGACTCACGAGCGGACCGATCTGGTCAATTTGAGCGACGACATACGGGAGTTTGCAAGATCAACGGGTGTCAAGGACGGTTATGTTCAAGTCTCTTCGCTCCACACAACGGCCGGCCTGATCGTCAACGAGTGGCAAGACGCGCTACTGGCTGACGTCAAGAACCTGACAGAGAGCATTGTGCCTCGCGACACTTATTACAGACACAACGATCCGGAGTTTTCGGACTGCGATCGCCACAACGCCGACTCGCATCTCAGAATCGTCGTGCTCGGCCACAGCGTGTCGGTACCGATCGATAAAGGCGAATTGGTATTGGGGCGCTGGCAGAGCGTAATCCTGACTGAGTTCGATGGTCCGAATCAACGCAAGGTGTTCATGCAGGTGTTTGGAATCTAGGCCTCCCTGGGAGCGCAGGCATCCCTGCACTGCCCTGTTCTCGCGCAGACGCCAAGCAGGCAGGATGCCTGCGCTCCCAGGGCTCATCAACACTACTTAGGCTTCTCTAATATCTTTCTTCTCCCTGACACGGACCCGATGAGCTGGTAGCTTCGTCGTCGCGCCAATCTTCGATGATTGAATCGGACAAGAGGAGCCTCTTGCAGAATTCCGTGGAAGCTGAAACAAGTAAACCGGTGAGCCGCGGACGGCTGTTGCAAATTCTCGGCGTGGGCTTCGGGCTGGCGGTGATCATCGGCAACACGATCGGCGCAGGCATTCTCCGAACCCCAGGCGAAGTCGCCGGCCATCTGCCTATCGTCTGGATGTTCATCGGCGTCTGGATAGTTGGCGGACTCTACGCGCTGCTGGGCGCGTTCTCGATTGCCGAGCTCGGCACTATGATACCGCGGTCCGGTGGCCAGTACGTCTTCGCGCATTATGCGCTCGGCGATTATGCCGGCTTCGTCGTCGGTTGGAGCGATTGGATTTCGACCTGCGGAACGAGCGCGGCGATCTCGGTGGTTATTGGCGAGTACCTCGGCGTGCTGTTTCCCGCGCTGGCGGGGAAGACCGTCTACATCGCGTTCGTGATTGTCATAGCTTTCGCTGTCATGCAGTGGCGTGGGATTCGATGGGGCAGCGGCGTACAAAACGTCACCAGCCTGCTGAAAGCTCTCGCCTTCGTCGCGCTGATCATCGCCTGTTTCGCGCTCGGCGGCAATCAAGCAACCACCGAGGCCGCGGAAACCGCGCCGCTTGCCGCGCCTTCCCTCATCGGCTTCGTGCTCGCTTTGCAAGCGGTGATTTACACTTATGACGGCTGGACGGGCGTGATTTATTTCTCGGAAGAGGTCCGAAATCCCGCGCGAGACATCCCTCGCTCGATCTTCGGAGGCGTGCTGTCGATCATAGCGATCTATCTTCTGGTTAATCTGGCGTTGCTTTATGTCTTGCCCGTCTCGCAGATTGCGGGAGCGAATCTGGCGATGGGCGCTGCCGCTCAAGTGATCTTCGGCCAGCACGGAGATACGATCATTCGGTCGCTTACGATCATCTCGATGTTGAGCGCGATTAACGCCTGCCAGTTGATGGCGTCACGAGTCTTGTTTGCGATGAGCCGCGACGGGCTCGTTTCGACGCGCGTGGTCAAGGTGAATGAAGGCGGCACGCCAACAACGGCGCTCTTTGCGAGCACAGTCGTCGCAGCGCTGTTCATCGTTGGCGGCAGCTTCAAGGAGTCGAAAACGATTTTCGAGAACATAATCGCGGTGCTCGCGTTCTTCTTCGTGGTGAACTATGCGGTCTCTTTCCTATCAGTGTTCGTGCTGAGGCGGCGCGAGCCCGACCGCCATCGACCCTATCGAACCTGGGGCTACCCAGTCACGACAGCGCTGACGCTTGCAGGCTCGGTCGCGTTTCTCGGAGGAGCGATCGCAACTGACATGAGCAAGGCAACCACGCCGCACGACTTCTTTACGTCGACAAGTTTCTACTCATTGGCCTTACTTGCTGCAAGCTATCCGGCTTTTCACCTGCTCAAACGGCTGGCAAAACCCGGCCGCTAGCCGCGAAGGTACTTTAGGTTGCCGCGGCCTAGCGCCTCGCACATCCACATTGAGCTGCAAAAATCCGCGCCGTTCCACGCCAGGAAATCGGCGTTTAATCCTCAACATCACATTCCACATGTTCATTCGTCACAATCGACGTGTGACGGCTGAGCTTGTGATGCTCGCTCCAGTCAGCAGAGAATGAAACATCCTGCACCCGCAGGCGACGGCACTTCAGAAAGGATAAAACAGACCGGTTATGCGAACCATCATCGAGCCATTCAGAGTCAAGGTTGTAGAACCCATAAGAATGACTACCCGCGAGGAGCGCGACGCGTATCTAAAAGAAGTCTGGTACAACCTGTTCCTCTTGAGGGCGGAAAACGTCATCATCGACCTGCTCACCGACAGCGGCACCGCTGCGATGAGCTCCGAGCAATGGGCCGCCATCATGCGCGGCGACGAATCTTATGCCGGCAGCTCAAGCTACTATCGCTTCGAAGCAAGCGTGCGTGATATCTTCGGATTCAAGCACGTCATTCCGACGCACCAGGGCCGCGCAGCCGAACGAATCCTGTTCTCGGTGATGTGCAAGCCAGGGCAGATCATTCCCAACAACACCCACTTCGACACTACGCGGGCCAACATCGAGTACACCGGCACCGAAGCGCTCGATCTGCCGATCCCGGAATTTTACGAGCCGGCGCTGTTTCATCCGTTCAAAGGGAACATGGACACCGAAGCGTTGCGCCGCTTGATCGGGCGGGTAGGCCCGGGGCGCATACCTCTGGTGATGTTGACAGTCACAAGCAACTCAGGCGGCGGCCAGCCCGTTTCAATGGCCAACATGCTCGAAGTGAAGGACGTCTGCTCGCGATATGGCATACCGCTCTACCTGGACGCCTGCCGCTTCGCCGAGAACGCTTACTTCATCAAGCTGCGCGAGGAAGGCTACGAAGACAAATCGGTCAAGGAGATCGCGCACGAGATGTTTTCGCTCGCCGATGGCTGCACGATGTCGGCAAAGAAGGATGGGCTCGCGAACATCGGCGGCTTCTTGTGCACGAACGACGATCTCCTCGCGCAACAAGAAAAAGACCTGCTCATCCTGACCGAAGGCTTTCCCACCTACGGAGGCCTGGCGGGCCGCGACCTCGACGCGATAGCGGTGGGTTTGCAAGAAGTGCTGCACGAAGACTATTTGGAATACCGCTTCGCGTCGGTCGGCTATCTGGGGAGGCACATCGCCGACGCCGGAGTGCCGATCGTTGAACCGCCCGGCGGCCACGCGATTTACATCGACGCGAAAGCGCTGCTGCCGCACATCCCGCCAAGTCAATATCCGGGACAAGCGCTTGCGGTGGAACTGTACCGCGAAGCGGGCATTCGCTCGTGTGAGATTGGGTCGGTGATGCTAGCCTCGCGTAATCCACACGATGACAAAGAGAAGCCTGCGGCGATGGAGCTGGTTCGGCTGGCGATTCCGCATCGAGTCTACACCCAGAGCCACGTCGACTACGTCATCGAAGCGATACTCCAAGTCCATCAGCGGCGCGAGTCGATTCGCGGTTACGGCATCGTTCAGCAGCCGCCGTTCCTGCGGCATTTCAGCGCGCACTTCGAGCCTTACGACGAGGCTTCCAGCGTTCGCCGCCAACCCGCTTACGCAAACAGCATATTAGTGGCGTGACTGCACGAGCGACAAAAAGGGAAGGAAGAAACATGGCCGATACGCATTTCTACGACACCGAGGTTGGTTGGATGGGAGCGAGGCGAGGATACCTGCGATCCTCGGCAGACCTGCCGGTCTTAGAGGTCGCCTCTCCACCCGAGTTCCAAGGCCACGAGCACACATGGACTCCCGAGCATTTGTTTGTGGCGTCCGTGAACTCGTGTTACATGGCGACGTTCGTTGCGATAGCTGAGCTTTCGAAACTGGACGTCGTTAGCTTCACTTCAACTGCGGTTGGAAAGCTGGAGAAAACCGAAGGCCAGGGCTACCGAATCACCGAGATCATCCTGAGGCCGAAGCTGGTCATCAAGCAAGAAACCGATGCCGAGCGCGCGCAGAGAATCCTGGAGAAAGCGGAGAGAAACTGCTTCATCTCGAACTCGATTTTGACCAGAATAAAACTCGAGCCTGAGATTGCATTCGAGGAAGTGTGCGCGAGCGCGTGACGAGTTGTGTGCGTAACGTCTAAGGCAAGCCCGTCAATAGGCCAATAACTGCCTTGCTGCTGCTGCGATCTTGTCCACCGACGGCAGCATCGCCATCTCGAGCGGCGGGCTGAACGGCACAGGCACATCTAGCGAAGCAACTCGCATAACCGGCGCGTCAAGATACTCGAACGCTTCCTGCGCGATGAGAGCCGCGACCTCCGCCCCGAAGCCCGCTGTGATGTTGGCCTCGTGAACGATCAACGCTTTGCCTGTCTTCTTCACGCTCTCAAGCACAGTCTCTCTATCCAATGGAACGAGCGAGCGCAGATCGACGACCTCAACCGACGCGCCTTCCTTTTCAAGCGTCCTCGCTACCTCGACGCAGAGATGAACCGCCGCGCCGTAGCTGATGATTGAAAGATCGTTGCCTACTGTGCGCAACGCCGCGATGCCGATCGGAACTACGTAGTCGTCGTCGGGCACCTCTTCGCGGTAATGACGATAAAGAAACTTGTTCTCCAGATAGACGACCGGGTTGTTGTCGCGAATAGCGGCAGTCAACAACCCCTTCGCGTCTTTCGCGGTTGACGGCAGCACGACCTTCAGTCCCGGCGTGTGAGCGAACCAGGCTTCGGGGTTCTGCGAGTGATAAGGACCGGCGTGAATCCCGCCTCCGGTCGGCCCACGAAAGACGACCGGCATCGGAATGCCCCAACGGTAATAGCACTTCGCGGCGTAGTTCACGATCTGATCGAAGGCGCACGCAATAAAGTCGATGAATTGAAACTCGACGACCGGTCGAAAACCAACGGTAGCCGCCGCGCACGCCGCGCCCACAAAGCCCGATTCCGAGATCGGCGTGTCTATGACGCGATCGGGACCGAATTCTTCGAGAAAGCCTTGAGTGACTTTGAACGCACCCCCGAACACGCCGATGTCTTCGCCGAGCAGGAACACGCTCGGGTCGCGCCGCATCTCGTCGCGGAGCGCGTTGCTGATTGCTTGAAGGTAAGTGATCTGCGCCATCGAAGTTCGTGAGGCAGATTAGGCCGCGGATGACGCCGACTCGACGGATTGGCGCGGATCTGATCCGTGCTGATCCGTCGAATCAGCGTCATCCGTGGTCTCTCCGTCAGCTCAAATCAAAAGTGTCCTCTGCTCGACCTATCTTGGGCGGCCGTCAGCGCTGGTATCGCAGGGCTCTCGATTGGTTCAAGAATGTTCTCTCGATCTCCAGGCTTTGGGTCATAAGGCGAAGGTGCGAACAACCGATCACTTACCGTCTCTGGTTTCGGGAACGGCAGTGCCTCCGCGTACTCGACGGCGGCTTCGATCTGGCGAGCACACTCGCCTTCGAGCTGAGTGATGGTTGATTCTTCGATGCCAGCGTGGTGGGCCAGCCACCTTCGATACATCGCGACCGGGTCGCGCTCCTCCCAAAACTCTCGAAGCTCCTTCGACACATAAGCCATATCGTCATGCTCGCCGTGGCCTCGCCTGCGAAAAGTCTTGAACTCGATCAGCGCCGGACCATTGCCGCTTCGAGCGTGCTCGATCCCACGCCGCGCAGCCGCGATCACCGTGAACAGGTCGTTGCCAAATGCGGTTTCCGCGTAGATCCCGAAAGCGGCTGCGCGATCGGCGACGTTTTCGACGGGCATCTGCAACTGAGGCGGCGTCGAGTAGGCGAACTGATTCACCTCACAGATGATCACCAGCGGCAGCTTGTGTATCGCAGCAAAGTTCACGCCTTCGTAGAAGTCGCCGGGGCTGGTCGCGCCGTCGCCGGTGAAACAAAGACAAACGTTCGGCTGCCGCCGCATCTTGAACGCCAGCGCGTAGCCCGCGCCTGCCGGAATCCATGAGGCCATCGAGCCGTTGTGATAAGGGAAGATGCCGTACTCATTCAGATCGGCCAAAAACAAACCAAGCTCGCGCCCGTTTGAAGGCGGCTGGTCCTTCCCAAACCAGCGGGCCATGACGTGCTCGGGTTTGACGCCTCGATAGAACCACGCCGAGAGGTTGCGCGCGACAGTCGAAAACAGATCGCCCTCTTGAAGCAAGCTGACGCTTCCAACCGAAGTCGCTTCCTGGCCCATGCCCAGATACACCGCCCCGAAGATTTTGCCTTGCCGATAAAGCGCCGCAAGCTTTTCTTCAAACGTTCGCGCGAGCCTCATCGCTGAATACATTTTCAGCAGTTGTTCGCGCGAGAACGAGAGCTCGCGCGGGTCGGCCTGAATTTCACTCGGGTAATCAGGCAGCTCGACTTGTGGCCATGTCTGCGACATTTAGCGTCTCCGCGAATTCCGACAGACTTCAACAACTTTGCGCCTTTGCGAGTCTTGGCGGTCTTTGCGCGAACGTTTTTTCCGCGAATCGTGTTTCGCGCAAAGCTCGCCAAGATCCGCAAAGCCCGCTGAGAGCCCAGTCAATGGGTAACCGGTCCTCGTGTGGGGTCTTCGATGTACACGCCGAGTTGGAGGCTCGCCAAAACGTCATCCCAAACCGGCGCGCAACGTGCGCGATCGTCTTCCCAGAACTCCATCGTGATCAGCGGCTGAATGCCGGACCCGCGGCCTAGGCACATGCGCGACCGGCAATCCCGCTGCTGTGCCGGATCGATGAAGGCGAGTTCCACCCACACGAGTTCCAGGTCCTCACGTTTTATTTGATAGGGCTCGCTCGTTGAGTAGATTGGACGCGTATCGCCCTCCAACGCCACCTTGAGCATTTCCGAAACGGGCAGTCCGCTCAAGTCAACGGGCGGCAGCCGCATGTACGAAACCGCCATACAGCAATCGTCATCCGGAGGCTGCTTGTCGTAGAACTTGATCGAGTCATCGTCGGGTATGACCACCCAGTCTTCGGGGAATTCCAGGCGCAGGGCGCCGCGATCCGCTACGAAGATCCGCTTGCCGGGCCTGTGTCTCCACCCGTGACTCTTCTTGAGCTCGAGTTCTTCTTTGTCCCAGTTTGCCATAAGTAGTTAACCGCGGATTGCCGCCGCCTTCGGTTCGCAGATCGTCGCAGATCATCGGCGCGAATCAGCGTCACTTCAGTCCGCGAAGATCAGCGGTTGATTCTCCGGCCCGCTCACTTGCTCCCATCCTTCGGTGCGAACGAAGTCACCACGCCCGCGGAGGTCAGCGCCCGCCGTATCTCCTCGGGTATCGGCGCGGACTTGAGCGTGCCGTCTTCATTGATCCGAGCGTAGACACGAGTCGCAGTGCCTTCGGTTACAGGCGCGCCGGTTAGGGTGAGCTTCGCGCTGCAGTCCCAGTGCAAGGTGCGCTCTCTCATTTCCGTGAGCACCAGCTTGAGCGTGACGCGGTCGCCGTAGGCCGCCGGCCCAATGAAGCGAAAGTGAATCTCGCCCATCACGAACGTCGTGCGATCGTCCTGGATCATCTTGTCGATCGGATAACCGAGAGTACGAAACAACTCGTGCTCGGTGTCGTTGAACCACGCGAGCATCCGTGGATAGTAGACCAGACCGAAGGGGTCCGACTCCCCCCAGTTGACCGATATTTCGCGCCAATACATCATCAGTGTGTGCCATCCCCTTCAAGCTTGGCGTTCTTTGCGACTCCTTTGAAGCGAGCTACTTGATGAACGAAGTTGGCGACGCGCTGAGGAGACCCTTCTTCGTCGATGCGCCCGATGAGAAACATCTCTGACTCTTTCCCGTTGGGCCAAGATACCTGACCCAGTGCATTCATCGACTAGAAACCGCACTTATACCGTCTCCAAAGTAAGCGGCATGAACGCCGAATCTTGGAGCGACTTAGCCGCGAACAACAGACACGCTCGAACATCATCCCGAGTTAAACCCTGATACTCCTCTAGGATTTCCTCTGCGTCGGCGCCGTGCGCCATTAGGTTGACGATGTACTCGACCGTTAGACGTGTCCCCTTGACTACTGGCTTTCCAGCCATCACTTCACGATCGGAACTGATTCGCTCAAGTAGTTGTTCGTCTGTCATTGTTGTTTACACTCAAGCTCACTTTATCATAGTTCGAATCCAGAGTTAGTGCGTTTCAGCCTTCTCCTTCCCGACCTGGCTCCATCGCGGAGGAACCAACCTTCGGCGGCCATCGTCGCTCATCGAGATTTCCGGCTCATCCAGATTCACTCGATCCCACAGCTTGCACGTCACCTGCTTGTGCATCTGATCGAGGCCCTCACAATAATTCGTGAACACGCATCGCCGGATCTCATCTCCCCGGCCGAGCCGAATCTTCAAGAACCAATCCGGGTCCGCAAGCGATTGCCGCGCGGCGGCTATGATATCAGCTTCACCGTTGCGAAGAATAGCTTCAGCTTGCTCGAAAGTGGCAATTCCGCCCGATGTGACCACCGGCGTCGCAAGGCCCGCGCTATTCACCGCTTGCTTGATCGCTGCCGCAAGCGGCACATTGCGCCCGAAGGGACCGCGTTCGTCCGATAGCACCGTAGGCATGCACTCGTAGCCGCTGCGCCCGGTGTAGGGGTAAACTGCGTGGCCGATCTTCGGCTGTTTCGCATCGTCAAACTTGCCGCCCTTCGAGACTGACAGATAGTCGAAACGGGCGCGCGCGAACTCGACGCCGAAATAAATCGCATCTTCAAGATCGCTCCCGGCCTCGATCGCCTCGTCGCCGAGAAACCTTACGCCAACCGTGTAGTCCCGGCCGACTCGCTCGCGCACCGCGCGGTAGACTTCGAGCGGCAATCGCACGCGCTTCTCTCGTACTCCGCCGTAGCCATCGGGGCGATTGTTCTTCGCGCTCAGAAACGACGCCATCGTGTACGCGTGCGCATAGTGAAGTTCGACCCCATCAAAGCCAGCTTTCCGTGCTCGCCCGGCGGCGGCGGCGAAGATCTCCGGCAAGACTCGAGGCAGTTCTCGGATGTGAGGCAGGTCCGTGTCGGTGACTCGCTCGCGATAACCGTACCGCAGCGACTCGAGCTCGCGTTCGTCGAGCACCCGGTCCAACAACTCATCCGGCGCGTCGTTCAAATAAGCGCGAATGTCGGTCTCACTCGCTTCAAGCCAGTCTGTATTGGAAGTCGCTTCAGCAAGCGCCTCACGATGCTGCGGCTCCAGTTTGAAGAATCGCGCGAAGTATTTGTCTTTCGGCGGACGACGCCTTACTGAAAGAAAGTCGATGATCTGAATGAACAGCCTTGTGTGGCCGGCGCTCTCGCGTTTCACCGTTTCGACCAGATTGCGCAAACCCGGAATGAAGCGATCGTGCCCGATCCGCAGCAGCGGCCCGCTTGCGATATCGCGGACGCCGGTGGCTTCGACGACGATTGCGCCAGGGCGGCCTGAGGCGAAGCGGCCGTACCATTCGA
>JBGQGO010000152.1:0-10755 GCA_041497455.1 Blastocatellia bacterium
CTCGGTCATCGACGGCTTCTGAACGAGGGAGAACAACGTTCCGTCCATGCTGTCAAAGACCCATCCCAACCACGCGACTAGCAGCACCATCCACTGATAGCGAGTGACTTCAGAAGACCACGCGAACATCGACCCGCGAGCCTTCACTGCTGTTGGTTGATCCGTAGAATCATTAGAGACGAGCGGATCCGGGCGGTCTGTCATGAACGCGAGTGGCCTTTCATTGTTTGAGGAGAAGCGGCGGAATTATATGCCGTTCAACTTGGGCATGAAAGCAAAAAGAGGGCAAAGCATCGTGACCAGGTGCAACTGCCAAAAAAAAGCGGCATTCCGGTTGAGCCTGACCCAGAAGCGCAGTATCATCCGTTTGTGATACGTCGGCTCTACGTTCATAACTTCCGGTGCCTGGAAAACTTCGAGTTGCCAATCTCGGGCCACTCGTCCGTCCTGCTAATTGGAAAGAACGGTTCGGGCAAAACATCGGTTAGCCATGCGCTGGAAGTTTTACAAAAGATCGCTCGGGGTACGAGCGAAGTCGACAAGCTTGTGAAACCGAAGGATCTGGCACGTGGGCGCACAGACGTGCCCATGCGGTTTGAGATCCAGATCGAGTTGGACAGCACAATTTATGAGTACGTCATCGCATTCAAGTCCGCTGAGGGACTCAAGGAACTCTACGTATTCGAAGAGAGGCTCTCGGCAGGCGGCAAGATCCTCTACGCGCGAGGGCTTCCTGCGAGACTGAGTCAGATGACCGAGACGTTCTATGTCGACCGACGATTTGTAGCTCTGCCGATAGCTCAACAGCTGCCGAACACTCCGCTGCCCCTGTTCAGGCAGTGGCTCGCTCGGATGCTCATCCTTCGGCCGATACCGAGCCTGATCCACGGAGACTCCGAAGAGGAGAGCCTAGAGCCGAACCCGGACGTCACCAACTTTGCTGCATGGTTTTCGGCATTAACGGGACAATACCCAGCCGCTTACGCCAAGATTGATGAATATCTCAAGCAAGTGATGCGAGACCTTAAGGACATCCAGAATCCAATGATTGGGAAAGACGCTCGAAGCCTGATCGTCCAGTTTTCCAACGACCTGGGAAACCTGAAGCTTTCCTTCGAAGACCTGTCGGACGGCGAGAAATGTTTCATGATATGTGCCCTCGTGCTCGCCGCGAACAATGCTTATGGCCCGTTGCTTTGTTTCTGGGATGAACCCGACAACCATCTTGCGCCGGACGAGGTCGGGCACTTTGTCTTGGCTCTTCGCAAGGCGTTCCAATCTGGCGGCCAGTTCATTGCGACCTCGCACAATCCCGAAGCAATTCGGCAGTTTTCCGACGAGAATACACTTGTTCTCTACAGGAAGAGCCACCTAGAGCCCACGATCGTCCGCCCGCTCAGCGAAATCCAAGTCAGCGGGGACCTTGTCAACGCCCTTATCCGTGGCGACGTAGAACCGTGAGCGTCAATCATTATCGGCCACATCTATTTGTGCTTCCCGAAGACGACGCCAACACCCGTTTGGCGAACGCATTTCACAAGTACGTTGACTGGAATCGATACCACCAGATGCAGGTGCTGCCGGAGGCGGGTGGTTGGATGGAGGTCCTGAAGCGTTTCAACAAAGACGAAGTTCAGGGAATGGACAGGTGGCCCGATCGGTTTATGCTTCTGTTGATCGACTTCGATGACAAGCAAGACAGGCTGGACACTGCGAAGGCTGAAATTCCCGCTCGTCTTATTGACAGAGTCTTTATTTTGGGCACACTGTCCGAACCAGAAGACCTCAGGGCAGAGATCGGCGACTACGACGTCATCGGTTCAGCGCTTGCTAAAGACTGCCGGGAAGAGACCGATGCGACTTGGGCCCACCCCCTCCTTCAACACAATACAAGCGAGCTTGATCGATTGCGCCAGAATGTTCGCCCGATATTGTTTTAGTTCAGTTGAACCAATACTTCGTTAGGACCTCTCTCCGAAACACCGAACGCACCTCGACCAGCAGGAAATTGACCCATCACCCGATTGCCGCGCCGCCGGAGCCAACTTGCTGTTTGCGCGCCCGCTTTGCTACGATGCGCCCCACCAGTGGAAGCCCACTGCACCACATCATCGTCGAGAGGACCCAAACATGAAACGGCTTATTTCGACCAGCGTTATTGTGCTGACAATCTCAGTTGTCCTTGTTCTTAGCGCGACCGTGACCGCTAGCGGCCTGCAAAAGAAGGCGGCGGGCGCCGCGACCACCAGTTCGGTCAAACCCGGCCGCGATCCCAATCAACCAATCGACGAGGAATACACAAAGAAGATTCGCGAGTACACAACGGAGACGTTCTTCAGTTCCCCGCTCGTCGATTACCTCCCGGCGTCAAAGACCGTGCCTACTCCAAAGGCTGTGCTCGGCGACGTAGCCGGAGCGCCGGGTAAGCTGCCCTACTCGCACGAGGTCTATAAGTACATGCGCTTGCTCGAGAAGGCCAGTCCGCGTGTGAAAGTCTTTTCGATAGGCACGACCGAAGAAGGCCGCGAGATGATCGCCGTAGCCGTCACCTCGGAAGCGAACATGTCGAAACTCGAAGAGAATCGCGCGCGGCTCGCCAAACTCGCCGACCCTCGCACGATCAACATGGACGATGCCGAAGCCGACAAGCTGGTTGCGGCTTCGACGCCGATCTATTACATCACCGGCACGATTCACTCGCCCGAGACCGGCGCGCCTACCGCGTTGATGGAGCTTGCGTATCGGCTCGCAGTCGATGAGAGCCCTTACGTCAAAGCGATCCGCGATGGCGTCATCACGCTGATCACTCCGATAGTCGAAGTCGACGGCCGCGACCGCCAGGTTGATATTTACAACTGGCATCTCGCTCATCCGAATCAGAACTGGCCGCCGCTGATTTATTGGGGACACTACGTCGCGCACGACAACAACCGCGACGCGATGGGCATGACGCTCAAGCTGACTCAAAACGTGGGCAAGACCTTCATGGCGTGGAAGGCTCAGGTGCTTCACGACCTGCACGAATCTGTGCCTTATCTGTATGACAACACCGTGGGCGATGAGCCTTACAACGCGTGGCTTGATCCGATCCTGACCGACGAGTGGCAGTTGATGGGTTGGAACAACGTTTCGGAGATGACCAAGCTCGGCATGCCCGGCGTGTTCACGCACGGCAACTTCGACACCTGGTCGCCGGGTTACTTGATGTTCATCGGCGCGACTCACAACGGGATCAGCCGATTGTACGAGACATTCGGGAACGGCGGAGCCGACACCGTCGAGCGGACGCTGTCGCCGCAAGAGTACTCGCGAACCTGGTACAAACAGAACCCGCCGCTTCCGAAGGCCAAATGGTCGCAGCGCAACAACAACAACTATGAGCAGACAGGACTGCTCACGGCGCTCTCGTACTTCAACGCCAACAGCAAGCTCTTCCTGCACAACTTCTACTTGAAGAGCAAACGATCGATCCTAAAGCCGAAGACCGAAGGGCCGGCGGCGTATGTGTTTCCCGGTGACGATCCGAGGCCGGGCGGGCAAGCCGAGTTGCTCAGGACGCTTCAGCTTCAGGGTTGTGAGATATCTCGCGCAACCGCGCCTTTCTCGGTTACGGTCAAGAAGAAAAAAGCTCAGCCGCCGGCTGGAGGCCGAAACGCCGCCGCCGCGGCGCCAGATCCGAAACCCGCGGACGATCAGAAGAAGCCGCCCGAGCCAACAACCGAGACTCGGCAGTTCCCTGCCGGCAGCTACGTCGTGCGGATGGACCAGCCTTACAGCCGCGTCGCCGATATGCTTCTGGACCATCAATACTGGAGCCCGAACGATCCGCAGAAGAGTATTTACGACGACACCGCGTGGACCTTCGGTGAGCTTGGCAACGTCCAGGTCGTGCGAGTCACCGACGTCAAAGTGCTGGACGCTGCGATCGAGCGAGTCACCGGCGAAGTGCGCGCTCCGGGCGGCGTGCAGGGGACGGGCTCGATCTGGGTCGTGAATCACAACACCGACAACGCGCTTGCGACGCTGCGGTATCGATTCAAGGAGGCGGCGATGGAAGCGGCCGAGGAGCCATTCGAAGCTGCGGGGCGGAAGTTCAATCGCGGCTCGTTCATCATCCGCAACGTGAGCGGCGCTGAGCTCGAGCGCGCGGCTTCAGAGCTTGGCTTGAACATCGTCGCGGTCGAGTCCGCGCCTTCGGTGAAGACTCATCCGATCAAAGCCGCGCGCATCGCGATGATGCACACGTGGCTGGGCACGCAAGACGAAGGATGGTGGCGGCTGGCGCTCGACAACGTGAAGGTTCCTTTTGATTACATCAGCACTCAAGACGTCGCCAAAGACAACAACCTGAAGGCGAAGTACGACGTGATCCTGTTCGCACCGGTCGGCCGCGGCAACCCGATGGGCATCATCGAAGGCTTGCCGATGTGGGGAAACCCTCTACCGTGGAAGGTCACGCCTGAGACTCCCAACCTGGGCAAGACCGATGAGACCGACGATATGCGGCCTGGCCTGGGATGGAGCGGCGTCGCTAACCTGAGGAGCTTCGTTGAGAGCGGCGGGCTTTTGATCAGCGTGATGGACACCGCGAACTTTGCGGTCTCACTGGGATTCACTCCGGGCGTCTCGATCTCGCCGGCGCAGAAATTGAAAGTGACCGGCAGCATCTTGCGCTCGAAGTTTGTCGACTCGGCGAGTCCGATTGCTTACGGCTACGGCGACGGGCTTTCGATCTACACATACGATGGACCGATCTTTAACTTGAGCAACATGCTTGGCGGAGGCCGGGGCCGCCGGCGCTCACCTGAGGATCGCGAACGGGTTACCGGACGAGGCACGGCTGACGATCCTGACGCTCCTCAAGGCCGACCGGCCGTAGAGGCGCCCGAAGAGCCTCGCCCAGAAACATGGCAAGCATTTCCGGTGACGGACGAACAGCGGCGCAACGGCATCAACGTAATTCCTCCTCAGTACCGCCCACGGGTCGTGCTTCGATACGGCGATGCTCGCGACTTGCTTGTCTCGGGACTTTTGGATGGCGGCGCCGAGATAGCGCAACACCCGGCGGTGATCGACGTGCCGGTTGGAAACGGTCACGTGGTAGTGTTCTCGAACAACCCGATCTGGCGCGGCGAGACTCAGGGGAGCTACTTCCTGGTGTTCAATGCGATTTTGAATTTCGATAGCTTGAATGCAGGAAGGAAGCTTGATGAGAAGTAGGAGTGAGGATGTGGTATCCGCGCAAATCCGTCGCATCAGGGTCATCCGTGGTCTATGCGGCACTAGGAGAGCATAGACCACGGATGAAACGGATTCGACGGATTCGCACGGATTTCTTGCCGATTTTGATGGCGGCGTTTGCTTTCCGGGAAACGGACACTGCTATGGTATAGTAATCTCCGACTAGAGCGAGAAGGAGAAATGGCATGAGCCGGGAAACGCCAGCAAGGAAGAACGGGCAACCAGCGAAGCGGCGACCCAAGCGGCGCAAACAACCCGCGCCGGAGCTTCCAGAGAAGACACGGAAGCTGATCCTGAAGGCTTTCCGATTGACCTATGAGGCTCATCATCCGAAAAGCTCCTGATGCCCGTCTACACGTTCGACACGTCCGTGATCATCGCGTACAAGGTTATAGATCTGCCGCCCAATCTATTGCTGTCAGCGGTGGTGATCGCCGAATTGACCTCTGGTTCCGTGGATGACTCTACGCGGAAAGCTTACGAAGCAGTTCGACGCGACGCTTTGAAGCACGACGCTCTGATCGTGCCCACGGCCGATGACTGGCTCACCGCTAGCCGGGTTCTCTATTGGCTTTCGCGAGGCCGCAAGAAGAAGGCCGGTGGAAAAGCGCCCAGGTTGGTTTCTGGTGCGAGCCAGCGAATGTTCCTGGACGCGTTGATCGCTGTTAGCGCGCGTCGCGCCAGCGCAACGGTGGTGACAAACGACTGGGATGATTTCAAAGCGATCCAGTATTATTGTCCGGTCAAACTCATTCGTGGGTCTGATTTCTTTAGATAATCTATGGTCAACTTCCTTGCCGCGCCTCCGTTGTAGGAGCGACGCGCGAGAGGCCAGAACGAAAGGACAAGAGTCATGAAGAAACTGATCGTCGCAAGCCTGGCAGCGTTGTTGGTAGTCCTCAGTGGCGCGGAGGCGCAGACGCTGTTGCAAGCCGACCTCGACCGTGGGCTTCAGTATCTGGAGACCACTAAGAAGAACATAGTAGACGCGACGCGCGGGCTGTCCGAGGCGCAGTGGAACTTCAAGCCCTCGGTTTTCAAATGGTCAGTCGCCCAAGTGATGGAGCACATCGCCGCAAGTGAGGACCTGTTGCGGCAGATAGCCGAAGGCCAGATCAAGCAGGCTCCTCCTGTTCCGGATCGTGACTTGAAGAAGACAGACGACCGAGTGCTCGAAGTGATTCCTGACCGCTCAAAGAAATTTCAGGCGCCCGAGCAGTTGAGGCCGAGAAATCAGTTCGGCTCACCGCAAGCAGCGCTGAAGCATTTTCTCGAGAGCCGCGCGAAGACAGTCGAGTTGCTGAAAAACACTCCGGACCTGAGAGCGCACGTAGTGGACAGCGGGCTGTTAGGGAAAATCGACGCCTACGAGCGGATACTCTTCATCGGTGCGCACAGCGAGCGTCACACGAAACAGCTCCTTGAAGTGAAGGCGGACCCAAAGTTCCCGAAGCAGTAGATGTCACGGCGGTGACCCACGTGCAGGGCTGTAACCGTCTGCCCAGCGTTTATGAAGCGTTACCAACCCGAGCTCTTTTCATTGCCCGCCAATCCTCCGCGAGGATCGCCCATCTCTCGTGATCTCGCCAGCGTCCGCAAATCTTCAAATACCTTCGTGAGTAGCCTTCGTTTGTGAACCCCGCTCGCTTGACCAACGCTATTGACGCAGTGTTGTGAGGCTGTATGTTCGCCTCGATTCTGTGCAGCTTCAGATCATTGAAGGCGTAACTCAAGACCAACTGTATCGCCTCGGTCATATATCCGCGGCCGACGAAAGGCGCCCCCATCTGATAGCCGACGTATGCGCTCTTGAATCCACCTCGAAAGATCTGGCTCAGATCGATCGAGCCGACAATCGCGTCGTCCTCGATTCGGCAAACAAGGAAGCCCTCAAAGTCGTTTTGTTTGCACCGGCTGAGATACGTCGTGAACTGCTGAGGAGTCGTAGTCGGAGAGGTCAGGCCTTTGTAGAATTCGATGCTTGCGCGATTGAGACTGATGAACTCGTCGCGATCCCGCGGCTTGGGCGCTCGGATGTAAACGACCGAGCCGCGTTTCAACACGTTCTTAGGCCGAGTTATTCTCCTCATCCGAGTTCAAGGCTCCAGGTCGTCGCCCAATAGGTAGCGGGCAGTGGCTGGCAAGAGATTAGGAGCCGCGACCTTGATCCTGGGAAAACGAAACTCGTGTCTCCCAACGAACAAACTCTGCAACACACGCCGATGGCGACTCGATTTGTTCGCCGTTCCGCTGTGCCAGAGGTGGCCGTTGAAAACCAGAACCGAACCGGCTTTGGCGACGATGATTCTTTGATCAGGATGACGGCTCGCCGGATCAGCGAAGCTCTTGGGTGGTTGCGTTAACAAGTGATGAGTTCCAGGCACGACCCGCGTTGCACCGTTCTCGCTAGTGAAGTCATCCAATAGCCAGATCGTCGTCACAATCCGAAATGGCTCGCCCTTGGTCCGCGCTGTCCAGTCCGCGTGCAAGCCTTGTTGCCCGTAGCCAGGCAGCGGATCGCGCCCACCAATCTGGCCCACCCTGAACGCATCGCGAAGGACGTGATAGACAGCCGCGAGCACTCGAGGGTGGGTGAACACGCCTTCGAAGACCGGATCGCGATTCACGAGATCGTTGACGTGTCGGGTGCCGCTTTCCTTAACAACCGGAGCGTGGCCATCCTTCTCACACCCGCTCTCGAACGCCGCCCTCAGCCGTTCCAGCCAGTTCGCAGCGATGACTTCCGGAAGCACAACGTAGCCGTCACGATCGAGAGCGTCCCGCTCGTGAGGAGACAACGTCGTCTCTGTGATGCCGAATTGGGCTAGCATTTCATCGACTCCCATCTAGTAGACTCAGCAAGACGACGGCGCAGATCCTTTTCATATTGCGGACCTCCTGTGTTTACCAATCACTCACTCTTCAGATCGTGACCGGTGTCCTTTGTTGCAGATTCTACGGCGGTGGAAAGGAAGGAGGCTTGCTGCTCGTTTTCACGTAAGGCCCATCGGCCTCGACATTGAAACCAAACCCGCAGCCAAGTATTGATCCTCCTTGCTCGACGATCACCTTATTCGAACGGAATTCCAGCGTGATTGTGCACGGATCGTCCCCATACTGAATCTTCACAGTCGCTGTGCGGCCGGTGAGCGGGACCGTCTCGTCGAATGTTCCAACGTTGCGAGTCTCCGCACGCTTCCGGTCGTTTGGCCAGAAGCCGGCAAAGCTGATTCGGACCTTGTGATCGGGCAACTCGAGCACCTCCAAGCTGTTGAGCACATATTTGTAGGTTCCCGTGACGCTTCCGGTCTGAACCGGCTTCTTGACCTTTTGACGAGCGAATCCGTCCGCGTAGGAGAGACCCACGAACAGGAGAACCAAAGCGAGCGATGTCTGAAGCGATCTTTTCATATCAACCTTCTTTCGTTGGGGTCGTCGTCATTTTATTCCGGCGTGCAGGCAAAGGTGAAGCGGGGATTGACTCGAGGAATTATTGAGAGTAGTTATTCCGCAGACTGGATTCGAAAGGATGAACCATGAACCTCATCCGCTTGATCAGGGAAATACAGCCCGAAGTCGATCTGAAGAAGACCTACGACGCGATCGTTGTCGGGTCGGGCGCAGCAGGTGGGATGGCTGCGCACGTCTTGACCTCGCACGGCATGAAAGTGCTTATGCTCGAAGCCGGCAAGAAGCTCGACATCGATAAGGAACTCAAATCGACCGAGTGGCCTTATCAGCATCCGCGGCGCGGCGAGATGCCGCCCGACTCTCACGCGCTCTCGTTGAACGAATACAACATCCGTCAGCCGCCATATGCCGCGGATAGCAAGGCCAAGCACGTCTACTCCTACGTTCAAGGCTGGGGTGGCTCGGACTATAGCAAGAACATCGTAGTCGATGAGCGCGATCACCCTTACACCGGAACGAACTACGCCTGGGTTCGCGCGCGGCTTCTGGGCGGCAAGACAAACATCTGGGGACGGCTCGCGCTAAGGCTGTCGGATCTGGACTTCAAAGCAAAGAGTCATGACGGCTACGGCGAGGACTGGCCGATATCCTACAAAGACATCGCGCCTTACTACGACAAGGTCGATCTATACCTTGGTATCTCCGGCGTGAAAGAGAACGTGCCGCACCTGCCCGATAGCATCTTCCAGCGCCCGATCAAGCTCGCTTACGCCGAGGTCAAGCTGCGTCAGAGCTTGAAGAAGATGAACCGCTTGCTCACGCCTTATCGCGCGGGCGTCACCACCGATGGGCTGAAGCACAACAAGTATCGCAGCAGGTGTTTCGGCCGCGGCGCGTGTAATCGGCGTGCCGGCGGCTGCGATATTCACGCGGCGTTCGATTCGCCGACCGGCTTGATCCTGCCGGCGATGGACACCGGCAACCTGACGCTCAGAACCAACTCGATCGCCTTCGAAGTAGCCGTGGATAAGAAGACCGGCAAGGCAAGTGGAGTCGCGTTCATCGATGCTGAGACTGGCAAGACCTACGAGGCGAAGGCGAAGGTTGTCGTGATTGCTGCTTCGACTCTGGAATCGGCGCGGCTGATGCTCTTGTCAAAGTCGAACGCGCATCCGAACGGCATTGGCAATTCTAGCGGACACGTTGGTCACAACTTCTGCGAGCACATCATGGGACCGCACATCACCGGGCTGGTAAAGGATCTGGTGGGCAAGCCGCACACTCTCGACGACGGCAAGCCGGGCTCATTTTATCTCGCGAGGTTCCGCAATCTCAGCGAACGCCATCCGAACTTCATTCGAGGCTACGGATTCGAAGGCAGCTCAGGCACATCGATCTACCCCGGGAATGCGACATCGACGCCGGGCTTTGGATCGAGCTACAAGAAGAACGTGCGCGACTATGCGGGTTCGTTCATCTCGATGGGCTCGTTTGGCGAAGTGCTCGCCAGATATGAGAACTATGTCGACATCGATCCTGCGGTGAAAGACAAATGGGGAGTTCCCGTGCTTCGCTTCCAGTACAAGTTTGGCGACAACGAAAAGAAGATGGCTGAGGACATGGCGGATAGCGCTCAAGAGATGTTCACCGAAGCGGGCTTTGAGATCGTCGACGTAAGCCGCAGGATATTGACCGAGGGCTGGTCGATCCACGAGTTGGGAACGGCGCGCATGGGAACCGATCCGAAGACTTCGGTGCTGAATCAGTTTCAGCAGTCGCACGACGTAAAGAACCTGTTCGTGGTAGACGGCAGCAGTCACGTGAGCGCTTCGTGTCAGAATCCAACGTGGACGATCATGGCGCTGGCTTGGAGGTCGTGCGATTATCTGGCCGGCCAGTTCAAGAAAGGAAGTCTGTGATGGCTGAAGACAGTAAGGAGACCGACCTGACCCGTCGCGACATGATCAAGCTCGGCGCGGGCGCTGCCATTGCGGCCAGCGTTGTTGGGTGGGACGCAGGCGCGTTTGGACAGGGCACGACGCCGATGTTCTTTACGAAAGAAGAACTCGCGCTCGTGGATGAGCTGACCGAGCTGATCATTCC
>JBGQGO010000153.1:0-10639 GCA_041497455.1 Blastocatellia bacterium
CAGCATCACTTCGCGAAGCTTGCCGTTTATCGTGTATCGGTCGACGTCGGGAATCCGGAAGTCGTAATACGTGCGGATTTCTTGAATCTGAGCGAGCGTCGATTGAAGCGCGCGCCGGTCCCAGAGCCTGACGTTGTCCAGCGTCTCGCGGCTGGCCTGTATCTGCGCGACAGTGAGCGTCGGCTTAGGTTCAAAGGGCCGCTCCTCGAAGCTTAGACCCTGGGCATCAGTGTGTTTAGCGTCCACCCGGTCGATACCGAAAGCGTGCCGGGTCATCTTGATGTTGTGATCGATGAACGCCGCTTCCTTAGCAAGCTCGTTGGGCTTCACTGAAAACGAGTGAAAGGTAGCCGGGACGATCCCGAGGCCGACCACCCACACCACCGCGACGATCACCGCAAGCGAGACGATGGTTCGCACTTGTTTCTTGAAGAAAGCGTTGACCGCAACCACTACTGCGGACAGCAGCAGCAGACCGATCACGATGTTCATCGCCATCAACCGCACATTCGCGTCGGTGTAGTCGACTCCGGTGAACAGTTCGTGCTGGCCGTGCAACAGATCGAATCGGTCGAGGTAGGTGCTTGCGGCAAGCATCAAAGCAAAGGGCGCAGCAGCAAGACTGATTGCGGAAGTAGCTCGGCGGCGAAGGTCCTGCGTTATCGTGCCCTTCACCTGTTCGAAGTACCAGACGTAACCCGATGCTGCTCCGATCGCGATCAGCATGACGACCGAGATCGTTTGCAGCCATCCCACTACAAGCTCGATCACCGGCAGCTTGAATAAGTAAAAGCTGACATCGTTCCCAAAGATGGGATCGCTTATCTGAGACGGCTGCGAGTGGAGATACAATGCGAACTGAGGCCACTCCTGGCTCATGCTTATGGCCGAGAGCAGCGCGATGGCTCCCGAGAGCACCCACACGCCGGGGCGATAAATCCACGGCAGAAAGTTTATGTCTTTGATGTCTTCGACTGACTTTAGACGAAACTTCGGACGCTCGGTTAGCTCGGGCAAGACTCGATTCAGAAAGACGAACGGCACTCGCGCGATCAAGAACGAAAGTACAAAGAAGATGAGGAAGAGCAGGCCGCCGAGACGAAACTTGTACCAGTACACTTTGGAATAACCGACCGCGGAGAACCACAACGAGTCGATGTAGATGTTCAGGAACTGCGAGCCGAACAAGAGGAGCGCGAGGATAATCGCCGCAGTGACTATTAACCCGAGTCTTCGCTTGCGAGGCTTGATGTCGATTACGTCGTCTAACAGCCGTTCGTCGTCCATGGCCGCAATCATAGTCCAAGCGTGGTCGATGAGCAATCAATCGAGGCCAAGGTGCCGCCAAGGGAGCTTGTGTAAAAGCGCGAAGCGTCTAGTCTCCCATTCCAAGTTGAAGCGGTGGAGATCAAGTAGATTCTCCGATTTATGCTCCCAATGAGGTAGACAGCCGGGTGCCTTGCGCTGTCACCGTAGGCCGTTCTCGTGCCGAGCGAGAAAACGTAAGGTTTCGCAACCCGCGTACGCTCCCTGGGGCGGAGGGTGAGGGAGTATACCTCTGCGATGACCTTGATAGCGCAGGGTGGCTGCTACACTGAAGAGAGGGAAAGGCGTAGCCTTGCCATGCGGCTGCAACGACCTTGACGGCTGTGTTTGTGTCTTGTGTGCGGCAGGAGGGGGATGGGAGCCCAAAGGGACGAATCTCACTTTAAGAGGATTTGCTTGATACTATGGTCAGAGAGGAGTATATACGATGTCGCTTACCCGGCACGTGGGGAACTTGTTTGGTCTACTTTGCGATTCGAGATTACAATTTAGTGTAAGAAGTTCTGTCCGATACTCGACACTTCGTCCAGGGAGGGAACAATGTCAAAGGCGTTCATTTCCGGTGTTGCCATAGGCTTGGCTCTGCTGGTGGTCGTCGGCGTTGGAGCGTCCAAGCTACGTCAGAAGAATGCGGAGCAAGAAAAGGAGCGCGTAGAGCTAGCGGAATATCAAGCGGAGCTTGCCGATGCGACCCCGGTTGAAGTTGGAGTATTGCCAGCGAGCCAGCGTATCCACAGCAGCCTCTATACAGACTACAAACAGAGAAACAACAATGCGACAATCGACGAGTTTTTGGATGTTGCTAGAAGTTCAACGAAGATTGTTAAACTCGATTTGTATGTCGGACTAGGCCCGCTAATGGAAGCCGAGAAACCGGAGAGGTTTTTTGGCGAACTCGCGCGCAGTTCTGACGCAATTGTCCGCGGCCGAGTCACGAACAAGGTATCTCAAATTACTGAAAATGATGGTTTCGTTTTCACCGATTACGATGTGGTAATAACCGAAGTCTTGAAGGACAATGTGACGGCTCCTCTTGGTGCGTCAATAACAGTCACATATCCTGGGGGTAAAGTTTTGCTTGACGGCGTAATAGTGAAAGCCCGAGATCACTACTTTGAGCCCTTACCTCTTAATCGCGAGGTTGTGTTGTTCTTACAGTCGGTAAAAGAAACCGGTGCCTACAAGCCCACCCGCTATTTTGGATCCTTTGAACTTGACGGAGCAATATTCAGAGCTTTGAGCGAGCAGGAGTTGCCGCCCGGTGTTCTACACGGCGAATCATTCCTGCAGACTGTCAGAGCTGTCTCGGAATAAATAGCACCTCAACAAAATCAAACGGCGCATAAAGAAGGAGGAACACATGTACAAGCAACGAATTCAATATGATTCCGGGCAAAGAAACCCAAAGCGGTTAAGCACCCCCGCCCAAGGTTCTGCTTGACACAACGGGCAGAGAGGAATAAGAGACTCTCTCTTTTAACTTCACCCGCCCGTGGGAATTTGTTGATCCACCGTTTTGGGGTGCCGATCAACCAACTTCAGAGAGGTAATAGTCATGAAATCCGTTGCTGTAGCCGTTTTTCTTGGCCTCTTTATTGGCCTTGCTGTGATCCATATGGTTCGCACAGATGCTGCGACTTCTTTGCAAGAAAAACCAAATAAGAAAAGCTCTGATGAATACCCGGGCCCCATTGTCGATTATGAGCTGGATTTTCAAATTGCCGCACTTGCGAATCCGAAAGAGCGGGAGTTGAGGGACGCACGAGGGCGACGGTACAACAAGAGGGCACCCGACCCATTGGGTGAACTACCGCCCAATTGGGTAGGTTACGCGACCGGTACCGATTGGGTTCTCGGAGTGCCCGCTCTTCCCCTGGCACAAAGCGATGCTGTGATCGTGGGTGACGTAGCAGCCAGTGAAGCTCACATATCGAACGATAGAACCGGTGTCTACTCCGAATTTAGTATTAGGGTAGATGAGGTCCTCAAGAATCATCTCGACAGTTCACTTAAAGTGGGTGAAGTAACCGTAGGGGAACGCGAGGGAGGGGTTGTTAGGTTTCAGGGCGGCCGCCTCTTTGAATACACGGTTTATCATCAAGGAATGCCACGGCCCGACCGGACGTATCTTTTCTTTCTGAGTGGCAACAAGCAAGGAGGAGACTACGTCATCGTTACAGCGTACGAATTGCGTCGCGGCCAGGTTGTTCCTTTGGATGACAGCCCAGCATTTGCTAGTTACAAAGGCTATGACGAACAGGAATTCTTGACCAAAGTGCGCACGGCGATCGCGCGGGGCCCACAGCCACCGAGAGAACGAAAGGAAGAAAAATGAGGTTAACTCCTTCCCACCTGCTCATCGCCGTAACCTCCGCATTCTTTTTATGGCTATTGGTTTATCCCGAAGGAGCTTCGACGCAGTCAGGTTGCCCTCCTATCGCTGCGCTGTATCCTGCTTCCACGACAAAGGGCATGTGGCCACAGGGTTCAACAGTTAATGTCAATATCGATCCTACGTTCAATCAGGCACAACGGACTGCCATTGTAGCGGCAATAAATAGCTGGAATGCTAACCGGTTTTTCTATGGAAACGATTGTAACGTGACACTAGCTAATCCGACGTTCAGTCCAACGCCCCTGGGTTCATCATTCTATAGCTATAACCTTCAAGTCAGTAATAGTTCTGGAGATAGTTCTGGCCCGTCCCAAGGGGATTGCAGTTGGGGAGGGACAGCGACTTTCCGTGCTTACGCAGTGATCAGACTTAATGCCAACAACCTCTTCACCTTCCCCGGTTGGTGTCAGCACGTAATGGCGCATGAGTTAGGGCATTCGTTTGGTCTTGCTGACTGCTACTATTGCAATGGATGCCAATCAGTAATGTCCGGACCGTCAGTTTGTAGTCCCACTGCGCTTGGTGGTCCTGACCCTTGCGACAATAGCGCCGTCCATACTTATGGTGAATGTGGGCTGGTTGGCGGCGGCGGAGGCTGCATTAATACCTGTACCGGAGGAGGCGAGACCAGAACCTGTGATCCGGGCTGCGATAGCTGTTGTGACAGTCCAATACTCATAGATGTCCTTGGCAATGGATTCAACCTGACCGATGCCGCGGGCGGGGTGAATTTCGACTTCAATAGCGATGGCATTCCCGAACATCTCTCCTGGATCTCAGCGGCTTCCGATGATGCGTTCCTTGTGCTGGATCGCAATGGTAACGGGACGATAGATAACGGCACGGAATTGTTTGGGAACTTCACTCCTCAGCCGCCATCGTCAAGTCGCAATGGTTTCCTTGCGCTCGCAGAGTACGATAAACCGCCGAACGGGGGGAATGACGACGGACGTATTGACAGCCAAGATGCTGTTTTTTCCTCCCTGCGCCTGTGGCAGGATGCGAATCATAACGGCGTGTCCGAGCCGGGCGAGCTTCACACCTTACCGGAGCTAGGAGTCTATGCGGCCGGCCTCAACTATAGAGAGTCGAGACGAACCGACCAATATGGTAACCAGTTCCGCTATCGCGCAAAGGTCTATGACGTGCACGGCGCACACGTCGGCAGATGGGCGTGGGATGTATTCTTTGTAAGGCCGTAAAACCAGTTTGTGGTTCTGAATCTCGCGCTGATCGTCGGCGTAAAACGCCTGGGCTGTTGAAAAAAAGAGAAGGGCGACGCTGTTCGTCTATCGCTCTTGCAAGACCGACTCAAGGAACCGAGCGACTCTCTCGACATACACTTTCGGATTAGCCTGAAACGCATGGCCGTGCACTTCCGAACCGGGACCGTCCACGATTACCAGGTCGCGCCTCGGACTCGAACACGCTTGATAAAGCTGCTCGGCGATCTCCGGTGGCATTCGTCGATCGTGCGCCGCGGCGATGAACAGAATAGGCCGGTCGCCGATTCGCTTAACCGCTTCGAGCGCGTTGAACTGCGAGCCGTCAAAGCCCGCGCGGCGCTCGATGAAAAACCTCAGTTCATTCCCAACTGGAAACGAGGGAAGGTGCAGGAACATGCTTACGTGATGATCGACCGTGTCTTTGAACGAGAGGAACGAGCTGTCTGAAATTACGGCAGCGGCTTCGGGAGTCTCAGCCGCCGCTAGGAGCGCCGCTGTCGCGCCCATCGAGATCCCAAACAGGACGATCCTGTCTGGCGTTCGCACGTCTTCGCGGAGAAAGCGTACCGCCGCCTCGACGTCCAACCTCTCGTTGTAGCCCAACCCTACGCGAGCCGGCCCGCTTGCGCCGTGATTGCGCGAGTCGTACAGCAGCGCGCCATAGCCCAGCCGCACGAGTTCCACCGCGCGTTCAAGAAGCTCGCGGCGTGATCTGAAGAGCCCGTGCGAGTAGACGATCGTAGCGTGCTTGTCGCGGCTCGGGATCAGCCATCCGCTGAGCTTCACGCCATCCGAGGTTTGAAACTCAACGTCTTTGAACTGCACGCCAAAGTTAGAGGGGGTCTCTGTGAGGCTGCGATCCATCGGCCGCGTTTTCGCGCCCGTGACCAGCATCGCGAGCCCCCACGGAAACACACCGAAGACCAGCACCACCACGACGATGATCAGGGTGATGACCACCCGCTTGAGGATGCGGCGCCATCGCGACCGCTTCGCCTTCGGACGTTCAGCGTTGTTCGATTGGCTCATTGAGATTCACGCTGCCGGTTCGTTGGCGACCGGCTCTTTCATGATAAAGATGCAAACGGCTGCTCCTAACGTGACGATTCCGCTGAACAGCCCGACGGCCTGATACCCCGCGTGGTCGTAGAGCTGACCGCAAGCCAGCGTCGCGATGGCGATGCCAATCTGCGAAGCCGTGTTGCGCGCGGCGACCAATGTGCCGCGAGAGCGGCGGGGCACAAGCTCAGTCGCGAGCGCTTGCAGCGGGCCTTGCCTGAACGCGAACGCAAGCGCCGCCGCCATCAAGCTGACGAAGAGCACAACGCCCCGGCCCAAAGTCGGAATAATCAGCAGCATCGCGGCCAGCAGAATCGTGCTGAGTATTGACACCCCGCGCTTGCCGAGTTTGTCAGAGACCGGTCCCGCCACGACTACTCCGAACAACAGCGCTAGACCGATCACGAAAAACACAATATCGAACTCGCGAGTGGTGAACTGCAAGGCCTGCTTGAGCCACGAGCCGAGATAGAGGATGAAGCCGGAGAATCCGCCTGACACAAAGAACGCGGCGACGATGGCGGCGATGCGCTCGCGGTTGTCGAAGAGCATTCTGATGTTGTGAAATCGGCGCGCGACGATCGCGGACGGGTCCTGATCCGTCATCTCGTGCTTGTCCTCGGGCAGCAAAGTGAACACCGCCAGGAAAGCGCCCATCGATAACAGTCCGAAAAAAACAAAGCTTGTGCGCCAGCCTTTCCATTGAGCGATGTTGTTCGCCACTTGCACGCCCACTGCCAGCGCCAGGAATTGGCCGGCTTGCACCACGCTCATCGCGACGCCGCGACGTTTGTAGGGAAAGTAGTCCGCGACGTAAGCAATCGAACAAGTCGAAAAGGTTCCGGCCGCGAGCCCAGTGAAAAGCCTCACTCCCGCGAGCATCCGAAGATCGGCGATCATCCCGACAGCCCCAAGCGAGAAACCGAACAGAACCGAAGCGTAAAGCAAGAACCTGCGGCGGCCGAAGCGGTCAGAGAGCGGGCCGATGAGCAACGCCGCCGTCGCTGCCGCCAGCGCATAAGCCGGCCCGATCACCTGGCCGACTTCGCCTTCTTTCATTCCGAACTCACGCGCGATCAGCGGCAGCAAAGGCGAGATCATCTGGTTATCGCTGCTGCCCAGAAAGAAAATCAAAAAGAGGATGGCGATCACGATACCGGCGCGAGGCGGGGAGCTTGTTTGGTTGCCGGCTTCGGCCTGCTGAGTCTTCGGTGCCGTCATTCGTTCTGCGCGCCGCTCGAGAGATTGTTCAGCAGCGATTCCGAGCACTGAATGACGCCGCTGACCAACTCGTGCGATGCTAGAGGAAGGAACGACAGGGTGTCAACAACCCGTGAGCGCGCAGTGCCGTGGGATCGGATTACCCGCTTGTGACCAAGCGGAAAGCTCTCTACAATAAAGAACCCATGACACAATTACTCGATCAAGCGATTAGCAAGGTGAAGGAGCTTAGCTCCGCTGAGCAGGACGCAATGGCTGCTGTCATCTTGGCTGAATTGGAACATGCCGATTGGGACAGGCAGATAGAACAAGACTTGAAGGCTGGGAGATTCGATAATCTCATCAAGAAGGTTCGAGAAGACATTGCAGCCGGAAAGTGCCAGCCGCTTTGAACCACAAGACCCTGCCCGAATTCTGGTATCACTACCGGCGGGTTCCCAAAGACATCCAGGAGCTGGCAGATAAGAATTTCGCGCTGCTCAAAGGCAATCCGCGGCACCCCTCATGAAGTTGACGATACTCGGTTCAGGCACCGTTGTTCCGAGCGGTTCGCGAAACTCCGCCGGTTACTTCGTCGAACTGCCCGACGCGCGAGTGATGATGGACTGCGGCGCGGGGACTCTGCACGCGCTTGCCCGATGCGGACTCCCGTGGGAGCAGATGACTCACCTGTTCATCAGCCACTTTCACATAGATCACATCGGCGAACTAGCTTCTCTGTTCTTCGCGTTTCGGTACGGAATGAAAACCGATCGCAAGGAGCCTTTCACGATCATCGGCCCGCGCGGCCTCGACCGCGTAATAGGCGGACTCAAGATGGCGTTCGGCTCGAATCTCTTCGAAGCGAAGTTTCCAGTCATCGTGCGAATGGTGACACCCGGTGAGAGGCTTAAGCTCGGAAGCGACTCGACGCTTTCGGTTGCGAAGACTCCACACACGGAAGAGAGCCTGGCGGTCAGGATCGAAAGCCGCGGCCGTGCGCTCTGTTACACCGGAGACACGGACTACAGTGAGGAGTTGGCGGGCTATTTCAACAAGGCGGACTTGCTGATTTCGGAGTGCTCGTTTCGCGAGCCTCGGGAGGGCGTGCGACATCTGTCGGTGAGACAAGCGGCTCGCTTAGCGGCCCAGGCCGGAGTAGCGAAACTCATAGCCACCCACTTTTATTTCGATGTGGATGAAACCGAATTGAAGGCTGAGTTGGAACGCGAGTACTCCGGCGAGGTGACTATCGGACGAGACGGATTGGTAGTTGAAGTAGCATAGACTTCAGTCTGTGTCGTTCGACCTGTGCGATCATCGCGCCCGACCAGAGGCGATGCTACCCACAGCATGCCACAATGTCCAAACACCCGACATGGACTACGGTCAATGGTACATCGAACTTGACGCCTGAAGGTCAAACGATTAGCGTGGCGACTGGGAATCGAAGCTTGATAAGGAAGGTAGACCTTCAGCAATGAACAAACCTCTTCGCTCAAACAGGCTGCTTGTAGTCCTCTGCCTGGCGCTCGCATCGCTGCTTCTGCCGGCGTCACCGCAAGCTAGCGAAAACCAGCCCGCTCAGACGCCGCAGCCTCGGCGCGATGCTCACGTAATAATGATCTCGATTGACGGACTCGTGCCCGACTACTATCTCGAGCCCGCGCGGCTTGGGCTTCGTGTGCCGAATCTGGTGAAGATGAAACTCGGAGGCGCCTATGCCGAAGGAGTCGAGGGCATCTTTCCGACGGTCACTTATCCAGCGCACACGACGATGATCACCGGAGTGCGGCCGGCGGTGCACGGCATCGTTCAGAATCGCATCTTCGAAGCGCCAACCGAGCCTCAGACTCGAGAGTGGTACTGGTTCGCGGAGGCGTTGAAGACCGAAACGCTCTGGAGCATGGCGAAGAAGGCGGGACTGGTGACCGCAAACGTCGGGTGGCCCGTGACTGTTGGAGCGGACATCGACTACAACGTGCCCGAGATCGCGGACCCGAAAGAGAATCCTCCGAGCGGAAAGCGCACAGCGCAATACTCGACGCCGGGACTGCTGGCGAAGGCGCTCGCTGACGGGTCCGGTGGCGACACCACCACTGACGGGCGCCGTTGTGCGATCAGCGAATACATCATCAATGCCTACAAGCCGAACCTGATGTTGATTCACGTCATCGCGCTCGACGATGCGCATCACAAGAACGGTCCGCGAACGCCGGCTGCGTTCGAAACCGCCGAGCGGATGGACGGTTACGTTGGCCGCATTATCGAAGCGACGCGCAAGGCCGGCATCTTCGATCAAACGACTTTCTTTCTCGTCTCGGATCACGGCTTCGCGGATGTGAACAGGAAGTTCGAGCCTAACGTGGTGCTCGTCAAAGAAAAGCTCATCACGCTTGGGGCCGACGGCAAGCCTACGGATTGGAAGGCGGCGGCGTGGCCCGCCGGCGGTTCGTGCGCGATCGTGTTGCGCGACCCGAACGACAAAGAGACCGCAGCCAGGGTGACCGCTATCTTCAGTCGCATAGCGGCGAGCAAAGGTCCGATCAACCGCGTGTTGAACCAGGCAGAGATGAAACGGATGGAAGCAGTCCCGACTGCTGTGCTGATGCTGGATGCGGCGCCCGGCATTTCATTCGGCGAAGAGCTGACCGGGCCGGAGACTCACGATGCGAAAGACTATCGCGGAACTCATGGCCAGTTGCCTACGCGAGCTGAGATGCGCTCATCGCTGATCGTGTACGGCGCGGGCGCGAGGGTCGGCGCGAAGATGGCGCTCGCGCGAATGATCGATATAGGACCAACGGCCGCCGCGGTTTTGGGATTGAGCTTCTCGAATGCGGAAGGAACACCAATCGCGGAACTGCTCAAGCCTGGCGTCATCCCACCGCCGGATCCGAGTCAGAGAAAGAAGAAGGCAAGGAAGAAATAGACACAGGATGCCCTGGGAGAGGATACATTTTCTATTTTGTATTTTCTATTTTCTATTTTCCATTTGTCATTGGTTATTGATCAAGCGTTCGTATGCAATGACCAATGACCAATGACAAATGAGCAATGACAAACAGAAAATATAGAAAATAGAAAATACAAAATAGAAAATAGAAAATAGAAAGGGTCCATTCGCCGAAGGTTACTTAAATGAGGTTGATCGTCTGCATAAAACAAGTTCCCGAAGTCGTCGAGATCAAGTTCAACCCCGAAACAAACACCATCATTCGAGAAGGCGTGGCCAACGTAGTGAATCCCTTCGACCGGCGCGCGCTCGCCGAAGCGATTCGACTTCGCGATTTCTGCGGCGGCGAAGTCGTAGTCGTCACGATGGGTCCGCCGCAGGCCCGCGAAGCGCTTGTCGATTGCCTCGGGGCCGGCGCCGATAGAGCGATACATCTTGTGGACGCGGCCTTCGCGGGTTCTGACACACTCGCAACGG
>JBGQGO010000154.1:0-10620 GCA_041497455.1 Blastocatellia bacterium
CTACGGACTACGGACTACTCAGGAGGGAGCATGATCTCAGCACGAATCGCTTGTTTGATCTTTATGCTTGCTATTCTGTGCGCTCCTTGCGTTCCAATGTCTGCTCAGAATCAGGAATCGATCTTCGAGCGCATCAAACTCGAACACGACGGGATTGAGAAAAGCTCACATCAGCAAAACGTTGCATCGGCCTCGCTAGTCGCGTCCTCGGTCAAGTCGCAGTCGATCGATGTAAAGCACTACCGGCTACAGATTCAACTCACCCCTAACGAATTCGGCACCGCGGGCGTGGTTACGGGCGTCGTCACCCTCACAGGCGAAACAACCGGGACCGTGAGCGCTATCAATGTCGATGCCCAACCAAACTTGACTATCGATTCGGTGACGCTCGACGGGAACCCGAACAACTTTCGCCGAAACAACAGCCGCGTCGTCATCAGCTTCCCGACCCCGGTTTCTGCCGGAAGGCCGTTCACCGTAGTCATCCAATATCACGGAGCGTCCACAGGTTCGGGCAATCTCGGCGGAGGATTGCTGTTCACGCGGCACGGGCCTAGCTTTTTGCCGGTCATTGCAAGCTTCAGCGAGCCGTTTGGCGCGCCGCTTTGGTGGCCTTGCATCGATAATCCGGCGGACAAGGCTACGGCGGAACTCGAAGTCACCGTGCCCGAAGGTAATCAAGTCGCCTCAAACGGCGTGCTCGATAAGGTTCAGACGAACGCGGATCATACAGTCACTTATTTCTGGCGCGAGGACTCGCCGCTTGCGACTTATCTGGTGTCGGTCACGGCCACGAACTTCGAGCGATTCGAAGACAGCTACACGGCGCTGGATGGCGTGACGAAGATGCCGCTGGTCTATTACGTGTACCCCGAGCACCTGGAGCTCGCGCGCGCGAAGTTCGCGGTGGTGCGTTCAGCGCTGGAGATCTACGCCGGGCTTTTTGGGGAGTATCCATTTCTAGGTGAGAAATACGGCATGGCTGAATGGCCGTTCGGCGGCGCGATGGAGCATCAGACTATCACAAGCATCAGCTCTTCACTCGTAGGCTCGGTCACCAGCAGCCAACAGGCGACCATAGTTCACGAGTTGTCGCATCACTGGTGGGGCGACCTGGTGACGATGAGAACATGGGACGACATATGGCTCAACGAAGGCTTCGCGACTTATTCGGAGGTGCTGTTCTTCGAGCGTTTCGCGGGACTCGCTCCGGGTGAGTTGTTGAGCAAGAGCTACGATGACGGCGTCGTGGATGGAGCGTTGGGCGGAACAGTAACGGCGGAGAATCTTGACGCTCCGTTTGATGATCAAGGCGCGATCTACAGGAAGGGCGGATGGGTGCTGCACATGCTGAGGCATGTGCTCGGTGACCAGAAGTTCTTCGACGCGTTGAAGCAGTACGGCAGCCGCTACGCCTTTTCAAACGCTTCAACCGGAGACTTCCAACAAGTTTGCGAGGGATTCTATGGAGCGTCGTTGGACTGGTTCTTCAAGCAATGGATCTACGCGCCTGGCCGTCCGGTCTACAAAGTGCCGTCCGACATCAGCTCTGTCGACGCGAACGGAAACTACACCGTAACGCTTGTGGTCAAACAGAAACAGTCGCAAGAGATCCCGGGACGCGAGAACGCCAACTACATCATGCCGATCGACATCACAATTCACTATGCGGATGGCACGAGCGAAACGCGCGTGGTGTTTAACGACAGTCGTAAGCAGCGGTTCACGTTCACCGTGTCGAAGCAGCCCGTCGATGTTGGTCTCGACGAATCTCACTGGATCTTGAAGAAGGTCAAATAGTTCTGAGATTAAGTCCTATAAGTCCCATAAGTCCTATTAATCCTGTCAGTTTGTTTGCAGCCGGATTGTACCGCTTGGGGTGATGCGCCGCTCGATATTATGCCGCAGCTCGACTGGGATCGCCTTGTTGAAACAGTAACGGCCGGAGAACCTGGTGACCAGGCCTTCCTGCGCGAGGTGCTCGAGCACGTCCCGAACCTCATCTCTTCTCACGTTTGGTATCGAGTGCGCGATCTCTTCGAGGCTGACCACTCGGTAGGCGTGGTCCATCCCGTAGGCTAGAAGCATCAGCCTTAGACTCTCTGGCGCCATATGATTTCCAAATGTCGCTGCCATCACTGCCGTTCCTCCTACGCGCATGCGAAAACGACCAACTTCAGTTCGCCCGGCTTGCTCTGCGCTCCCTGAGCGCCACGGCCGGAAAGATCTTCCTACCATTATTGACGCTAAGCCCAACCGCCTTCATGCGATGAACGATCATTTGACAACTACTGTTTCACCCTTCCGCGCCAGGCAATGCAACTTGAAACCTCGCGTGGTGGGTTGCTAAGATGCTCCCTCCTGGATACAACAATATATCCACCATCGAGATATCGACCATCGAGGCTGGGCCAGTCGCCACAGGAATTTGCAATGTCTGAGTTTATCAAAGTCGCAAACACATCCGATCTCCCCGCCGGGCAGGCAGTTGTTGTGGACGTCAGCGGCCGCACGATCGCCTTGTTCAACGTAAATGGCGAGTTTTACGCGCTGGATAACACTTGCATGCACAGGGGCGGGCCGTTAGGCGAGGGCTTCGTCGATCAGAACAGCCTGACCGTCCAATGTCCGTGGCATGGATGGATTTACAGCCTCGCGAGCGGCGCCTCGCCGATCGATTCGATGGCCAGGGTCGAGAAGTTTGAGGTGAGAGTTGAAGGCGAGGACGTAAAGATCGCGCTGGATTGAGCGGACGCCAAGGAGGAGCCGGATCAATTGAGTTCAACCAACGAAGCGTTTGACGTAACGATCATCGGGGCCGGACCGGGCGGCTACGTCGCTGCGATTAGAGCAGGTCAGTTAGGCTTAAGAACTGCAATCATTGAAAAAGACAAGAACCTCGGCGGTACCTGCCTGTTGCGCGGGTGCATTCCAACCAAGTCGCTGCTGCACACCGCGGATCTGCTGGACGAGCTCAAGCACGCCAAAGAACACGGTATCGTCGCAGGGCCGGTCTCGCTGGATTTCGATCAAGCACAAAAGCGCAAAGGCAAGGTCGTGTTGAAACTCGCGAAGGGCGTCGAGTTTCTGATGCGTAAGAACAAGGTTCAAGTCTTCAAGGGAAGCGCGCACATCGACGGCCCGGGCCGCATCACGGTAACCGGGGCAGACGGCTCGACGCAGGCCGTCCAGGCTAAAAACATCGTGATAGCGACGGGTTCAGTTCCACGCTCATTTCCGAGCCTCCCGATTGACGGTGAGCAGATCATCACCAGCGACGAGATACTCGAGCTGAAGGAAATCCCCAAATCGCTGATCGTGCTTGGCGCGGGAGCGGTAGGCGTAGAGTTCGCTTCGATGTTCGCGCGCTTCGGCACGGATGTGACGATCCTCGAGCTGCTGCCGCGGCTGCTGCCAATCGAAGACGAAGAGATCAGCGCCGAACTCGCAAAGTCGTTCAAGAAACAGGGCATCAAGGCGTTCACCAGCGCCAACTTCAAATCAGCGGTCATCGAAAACGGCGCGGTACGGGTGACTGCGCAAATAAATGACGAGGACCGCGAGTTCATTGGAGAGAAGTTCCTGGTGGCGGTCGGACGGCGCGCTTACACTGACGGGCTCGGGCTTGAGAACACGCGCGTTGAATTGGAGAAGGGCTATATAAAGATCGACGATCACATGCGCACGGCTGAACCGAACGTGTACGCGATCGGCGATGTGATTCCGACGCCATGGCTCGCACACGTGGCGTCAGCCGAAGGCATTCTCGCCGTTGAAACGATCGCGGGAAAGAACCCGCGGCCGATCAACTACGATCACGTGCCCGGGTGCACCTACTGCCAGCCTGAAGTGGCGAGCGTGGGTCTGACCGAAGCAAAAGCTCGCGAGCGCGGCTACGACGTCAGGGTCGGCCGCTTCCCGATCCCGGTCGTCGCGAAGGCGCAGATACTGGGAGCGACTGAAGGTCTGGTGAAGGTTGTGAGCGACGCGCGCTATGATGAATTGCTGGGCGTGCACTTGATCGGCCCGCACGCCACCGAGTTGATCGTCGAAGGCTGCGTCGCGTTGCAGATGGAATCAACAGTCGAAGAGTTGATCAACACCATGCACGCGCACCCAACTGTCTCCGAAAGCATGCACGAAGCATTTGAAGACGCGCATGGAATGGTTATTCACGTTTAGTCCGTAGTCAGTAGTCCGTAGCCCGTGGTCCGTAGTTCCTGCGGGCAATTCGGTGGGAGGAAAACCCCATGGCGAAGAGTGACTTTGAGAATCTCAAGGTCTATCAGATGTCCGAGAACTTGGCGGATGAGATTTGGGATGTCGTGTTAGGATGGGATCGGTTTGCGCGGGACACCGTAGGCGGCCAAATAGTGCGGGCAGCCGATAGTATCGGGGCGAATATCGCGGAAGGCTCCGGACGTGGCAGCTTCCAAGACAATCGAAGGTTCATACGGATTGCGAGGGGATCATTGAAAGAAACCCAGCACTTTCTGCGCCGAGCGTATAAGCGTAAGCTCCTCGATGATAGACAGGTCAATAAGATCAAGCCTCTCGTTGATAACTTGGCTCCCATGCTGAATGCGTATCTAAGATCGATAGGTCAGGTTTCAAATAGATCAACCGCGTAGAGCTACGGACCACGGACCACGGACCACGGACTATTTAATGGAACTCGACAAGCGCCAACAACTCGAATTGCTCTTCTTCATGCGGCTGACTCGCTCGCTTGAGGATCGTTTAGACAATCTGTACAAGCAGGGCAAGATCGTCGGCGGGCTCTTTCGCAGCCTCGGCCAGGAAGCGACCGCGGTCGGCTCGGCGTATGCGCTTGACGGAAAACAGGGCGACATCCTTTCGCCTCTGACGCGGGACCTGGGTGCGTTGCTTGTGAAGGGGGCATTGCCACGCGAGGTCTTCGCGAGCTACCTGTGGCGAGCGACATCGCTCTCGCGTGGCCGCGATCAAAACATTCATATCACCGACTTGAAGCGCGGGTTCATCGGAACGATCAGTCCGCTCGGCACTCTAGTCGCCGTGATGAACGGAGTCATGCTGGCGACGCGAATGCAGAAAAAGAAATCCGTCGGTATGGTGTACATTGGCGACGGCGGAACAAGCACGGGCGCGTTCCACGAAGCGGCGAACTTTGCGGCTGTCCAGAACCTGCCTTTGGTGATCGTCGGCGAGAACAACTCGTATGCTTACACGACGCCGACCACGAAGCAGATGAGGATTCTGAACCTGGCCGATCGCGTGAAGGCTTACGGCATGCCGAGCGAGATCATCGACGGCAACGATGTAATGGCCGTCTATCGCTCCGCTCGCCGCGCGGTTGATCGAGCGCGCGACGGCGGCGGGCCGACTTTCATTGAGGCCAAGACCTTTCGGATGCGAGGCCACGCGGCGCACGACAATCAATCGTATGTGGCGAAGGAAGTGCTCGATCAATGGCGCAAGCGTGATCCCATCGCGCATCTGGAAAAAGCGCTGAAGGAAAACAAGGTGGCCAGCACCGGCGACATCGAGCAGGTGAACAAGCGAGTTGCGTCGCTACTGGACGAAGATTTGGCGTGGGCAGAAGGCCAACCGTCGCCCGTTCCGGAGGACGCAGTGGGCGGCGTGTACGCCGGCGACGTTAAGCCAAAGGCGGTAAGCGCCGGAAGCGAGGAATGAAAGGGAAGTGATGAGTGAAACGTGATGAGTGAAACGTGATGCGTGAGCGGAAGAAACGCCGGTTACGAATCACGCATCACGAATCACGCATCACGTTTCACTCATCACGTTTCACTCATCACAATTCACTATGTCATCGATAACATTGCTAGAAGCGATACGTCAGGGGCTCTGGGAAGAGATGGAACGCGACGACCGCGTCTTTCTTCTCGGCGAAGACATCGGCGTCTACGGCGGCGCCTTTAAAGTGACCGAAGGCTTCGTGGGCCGCTTCGGCGAGGAGCGAGTCATCGACACGCCTATCTCGGAATCGGCCATCGTCGGCGCGGCGTGCGGCGCGGCGATGATGGGCATGCGTCCGGTGGCCGAGATGCAGTTCATTGATTTCATCTCGTGCTGCTTCGACATTCTGAGGAACTACGCCGCGACCAGCCGCTATCGTCAGGGCATAGGCATCCCGATGGTCGTGCGCGGGCCCTGCGGCGGAGGCGTGCACGGCGGCCCTTTCCACTCGCAAAACGTCGAGTCGTTTTTTATTAACACGCCCGGCTTGAAGATGGTCGAGCCTTCGACACCCTACGACGCGAAGGGCTTGATCAAGGCGGCGATACGCGACGAGGATCCGGTGCTGTTCTTCGAACACAAGTTCCTGTATCGCAATCCGAAGATCAAGCAAGAAGTGCCCGCCGACGATTACATCGTGCCGATCGGCAAGGCGGCGATCCGTCGCGAAGGCCGCGACCTCTCGATCATCACGTACGGCGCGATGGTTTACACAGCGCTTGACGCGGCTGACAGGTTGAAGGAAGAGGGCGTCGACGCCGAAATCATCGACTTGAGGACGCTTCTGCCGTTTGACCGCGAAGCCGTTCTGGAGTCGGTGAAGAAAACAAGCAAGGTCATCATCCTGCACGAGGCCACGCGCACCGGCGGTATGGCCGGCGAGTTGACCGCGGTCATCAATGAGGAAGCGTTCGAGTACCTGGACGGCCCGGTGATGCGAGTAACCTCGATCGACACGCCGGTTCCTTACGCGCCGCCGTTGGAAGAATTCTTCATGCCGCAAGTGGACGATGTGCTGAAGGCGGCTCGCGCGCTAATAGCGTACTAAGTCCGTAGTCCGTAGTCAGTAGTCCGTAGCTAACCAGCGCGACGCCGCGTCACTACGGACTACGGACCACGGACTACGGACCAATCAGAACGGAGAACTATGAGCGAAGAAGTAAAAATGCCGCAGATGGGTGAGTCCATCGCGGAGGGAACGATCGTTAAATGGCTCAAGAAGGTCGGGGACTCGGTCAAACGAGACGAACCGCTCTTTGAGATCTCGACCGATAAGGTCGACGCCGAGATCCCTGCTCCAAGTTCGGGCGTGCTCTCGGAGATAATGGTGCAGGAAGGCGAGACCGTCGCCGTCAATACCGTCGTCGCCGTCATCAACGGTGGCGGGGGCGGCGGTGCAAAGCCAGCGGCTGCAGAAGCCGCGAAGGAAGCGCCGGCTCCGCCAAAGGAAGAGCCCGAGCAAGCCCAGCCTGAACCGACTCCCGTAACACTGCCAGCGCCCGCGGCTCCCCCGCTGCCCGCAGCCGAGCCGGCGGCTCCGTCGGCGGTTGCGGCTCCACCTGCTCCGCGGGCCGATGGTGAGGCTCCTTCAAAGGAGGAGTTGCGCCGCACGCGTTCGTCACCGCTAGTTCGAAAGATCGCTGAGGAGCACGGCATTGATATCTCGGAGATCGAAGGCACGGGCATCGGCGGCCGAGTCACCAAGCAGGACATCCTCAGCTTCGTTGAGAATCGCGGGGCTGGCGCGAAAGCAGAACCAGCGGCAGCTCCGGCGGCTCCGGTTACTGAAGCTCCGTCGCCTGCCGTTCCTGCTGCGCCGCCACGCGCGCCGCAGCCACAGCGAGCGCCGGCCGCAGCTCAAGCTGAAGCCGGGCCGCAGCCATTCGCCGAAGGCGACCGCGTAGAGATCGAACCGATGTCGATCATGCGCCGCCGAATCGCCGAGCGAATGGTCGAGAGCCGCCACATCTCAGCTCACGTGACTTCGTTTATGGAGGTCGACTTTACGAAGACCGCGAAGCTTCGCGAAGGACTGAAAGGCGAATTCGAACGCGACGGCGTCAAGCTGACGTTCATGCCGTTCATCATCAAGGCTGTGATCGAAGGCATCAAGAAGTGGCCTATCATCAACTCGTCGGTCTGGGGCGATCAGTTAGTCTACAAGAAGGACATTAACATCGGCGTGGCGGTCGCCCTGGATTGGGGATTGATCGTACCAGTGATCAGAGGCGCGGATGAGAAGTCGCTGCTCGGGCTGGCTCGAGCGGTAAACGATCTCGGCGAGCGCGCTCGAAGAAAGCAGCTCAAGCCCGATGAAGTACAAGGCGGAACTTTCACGATTACCAACCCCGGCTCGTTCGGCGGATGGTCAGGGACGCCGATCATCAATCAGCCGCAGGTCGCAATACTCGGCGTCGGAGTGATCAAGAAGCGGCCGGTGGTGATTGACGACGCGATTGCGATTCGTCAGATCGGTGTGCTCGCGCTGAGCTTCGACCACCGGATCATAGACGGCGCGATAGCCGATCAGTTTCTGGCTGCGGTTCGCGACGTGATCGAAGCAGCGAGCTACAACTCGTAGGCTGAGCCATTGGCAGGCATTGGACCGCCTATTTGGACTGCGCCGCCTAATCCGCATTCAATGACTACCGCATGCGTGGCGGCGCTTTTGCTCACGTCGAAGAAGGATCTACAAACAGATTGTGTTCCCCGTTTCATCCTTCCCAAGGCAAAAGCGCCGCCACGCATGCGACAGTCGTTCAATGCGGAATAGGCGGCGCAGTCCATATGAACGTTGAATACTTTGAGCAGTGCCTGGCTCGACCTTGTAAGCATGACAAATCAAGGGGCATCACCCGCCAACATTAACAGACGCATCTGCGAAGCGACCTTTCTTGGGCTGGTCAGCTACTCTGACGGTCTCCGCCTACAAGAACGCGCAGTCGAACGTCTCCGCTCCGGTGACGCGCCGGAACAGTTGTTTCTTCTCGAGCACCCCCATGTGTTCACGCTAGGGCGAGGGGCTGATAGCGCAAACATCCTCGCAGATCAACAGCAGCTTCAATCCAATTCAGTCGAAGTTCACGAAACGGGCCGCGGCGGCGACGTGACCTATCACGGGCCCGGCCAGCTTGTCGGCTACCCGATCATCAACCTCAAACCGGACCGCTGCGATGTTCACCGCTACGTGCGCGACATCGAAGAAGTGCTGATTCGAACCATCGCGGAGTTCGGCGTCACCGGAACGCGAATCGCCGGCTTGACGGGAGTTTGGGTCGGCAACGAGAAGATCGGGGCAATCGGCGTGAGGATCGCGCGTTGGATCACCAGCCATGGGTTCGCGTTGAACGTGAACACCGATCTCAGCTATTTCAAAATGATCGTCCCGTGTGGCATAACCGACAAAGGCGTCACTTCGCTTTCGCGGCTTCTGGGTCCGCAGATTGAGTTGCGCGAAGTCGCGCACGTCGCCGCGTCGCAATTCGCGGAGGTCTTCGGCCGCCAAGTCGTAGTCCGGATTCAGGATCGCCCACACCCTCGGCTTCGGCGTAACTCCAACCGGCAATGAGTCGTATTCGGAAGTGCCCGCAGCTTCGCGCAATCGGGTATCTTGAGGTATCATTTTTCGTCATCATCCTAACTACAATTCGGAAGGACGCTCATGGTGGATCATACAAGGCGGAGGGCAAATACCGCATCGATGCTCACGCGGCCGCTAACAGTCACAATTCTTTCTTGCTTCATTCTAACCTTCGTTTCGTGCGCAAAGACCTCAGGCAAAGCGGTCGACAGCGCTTCGCCGCGGCCAGTGTCCGTTCGCGTCCTGCCGGTTGAGCAAAAGCAGATTCGCCGCAATGTGGAGTCAGTCGGATCGCTGTTCCCCCTCGACGAGGTCACTGTCAGCTCAGAAGTCGAAGGCCGCGTCGAACAGGTGCTGGTCGACGTCGGCGATCACGTTTCGGCCGGCCAAACGATCGTCAAAGTCGTCCCGACTGAGTTGCAATTGACGCTCGATCAGCAGCGCGCAAGCCTGCAACAAGCGAGGGCGAGATTGGGGCTCTCAGAGAACGGCGAAGATTTTAAGGACGTGCGCAGCGCCCCCGAAGTCAAAAAAGCTGCGGCGGACCTTGCCGACGCCGAGCAAAAATATCTCCGCGCAAAGACGCTCTACGAACAAGGGTTGCTGCCGAAACAGAGCTTTGACGAAGCCGAGTCTCGCCACAATGCGGCGCGCGCGGCTTACGATCTATCGGTGCAGACCGTCGAAAACCTGCGCGCTCAGTTAGCGCAGTCTAAGGCCGCTACGTCGCTCGCGCAAAAGAAGGTCGGCGATTCGATCATTCGCGCGCCGTTCGCGGGACAGGTCAAGGAGCGCTCGGTCACTCAAGGGCAATATCTAAAAGTTCAAACGCCGGTGATGGTGATCGTCAACGTCGACCCGATGCGAGTGCGGCTGCGAGTGCCGGAGAAGATGGCCGCGTGGGTCAAGACTGGCCAGGAAGTCACCGTGTCGGTCGAAGCGTACCCGGGCCGCACGTTCACCGGAAAGATCACTCGTATCAATCCTTCAGTCGATCAGCAGACTCGCGCGTTCGAAGTCGAGGCGTTGATCGACAACCGCGAGACTCTGCTAAAGCCCGGCTTCTTTGTCAAAGCGACGATCCCATCCAGCTTCGTGGTGGAGGCGCTGTTCGTTCCTCAAGACGCGCTGCTGTACGTGTACGGCGTTTACAAGGTGTTCGTGATAGACGGGAACACGCTGAAGGAAAGAGAAGTGAAGATTGGAGAGCGCAGCGGTGAAGAAGTAGAAATAGTCGAAGGCCTGACGCGTGGCGAACGAATCGCGCTCTCGACCAAAGGTCAGGAACTTAAAGAAGGGGC
>JBGQGO010000155.1:0-10617 GCA_041497455.1 Blastocatellia bacterium
GATCAAGCTCGGCGCGGGCGCTGCCATTGCGGCCAGCGTTGTTGGGTGGGACGCAGGCGCGTTTGGACAGGGCACGACGCCGATGTTCTTTACGAAAGAAGAACTCGCGCTCGTGGATGAGCTGACCGAGCTGATCATTCCCGCCGACGATCACTCGCCTGGCGCGAAAGCGGCTCTGGTAGCCAGTTACATCGACTTCAGATTGTCGGAGTCGTTTGAAGAAACCCCAAGGACTCTCTGGCGCGACGGATTGAAACTGATCGAGCAGTTATCTCAAGAGATGCACCTCAAGTCTTTTCTCGCATCGACTCCCGAGCAGCGCATCGGCTTGCTGACTCGGATCTCGCAAAACGAGATGAAACCGGTGAAACCCGAGGAGTTGTTCTTCAAGGAGCTGAAATCACGCACAGCCCGCGCCTACTACACTTCGAGGATCGGCATTCATACCGAGATGGAATACAAAGGGAATGTCTCCTTGAAAGAGTTCGTCGGCTACGACGCGGCATAGACCACGAGTGCTCCGAGATACCGCGCCTCTGCGCAAGAACAACGTGGAAGCTAATTAGGTTTGATCTCACCGAGGAGGAAGAATATGAGATTTGTTGCGCTGCTTTGCTTATTGGCTGTTTTTCCGCTGGCGGCTTTCGCACAAAACCCCGAACAGGAAATACGAGCTAAGACGAAGAAGTTCACCGAGGCGATAGTCTCAAAGAACCTCGCGATCCTCGACGACGTGTTCGAGAAGGACCCTGCCAACATTTATTACGACATCAACGAAGGACCGTTGGTCGGGTTCGAGCGACTGAAGCGCGTCTGGACGGCTGCAACAACCAACTACACTATCTCGCGGTTCGACTTCACCGAGGATATGAAGATCCTGGTCAGCGGTAATGATGCGGCGCAGGTTGGGACGTGGATTCAGACCCAGGAGAACAAGTCGGGTCAGAGCCGTGAGATTAAAGGCCGCGCGACGGTGTTGTGGCGCAAGCGCGAAGGCGCGTGGAAGGTCTGGCACTACCACGCCTCGATCACGCCGCCCAGGCCTCAGCGCCCGCCGCAGTAAGCGTTTGTACGCTAGATTCAAGTTGCTTACTGTATGACCAGGTTGAGGGTAGTCGCGCGCTCCAACCCTGAATCACTCTTTCCGGTGAACGTAACCTGTTGTTGTCCAGTCGGCGCACCGGCTTTTATCTTCAGTTTGAATCTTACTGTTGTATCTGTCGTCGAAAGCGAGTCAGGTTTCACCCTAATTTTGAGAGCCGACGTGTCAGAGTGCGCGATAGTAACATTGCCCCCGAATCCGCCTTTGCGGCTGATTTGGAACGTCACGGGAACCGTCGTCCCTCGTTCTGCATTGATAGTTGAAGGCTCGAAGGCAAGCGCAAAGTCTTGCTCTGTGTTGTAGCGCGCAAGTGCGAAGTCCGCTCCTGTATCAGTAGCTCCCACGGCGACAATCTGGCCATCTGACTGGATAGCAACGGCCTCCGCATCGTCATCTTCGTCCTTGGACAACTCAGTAAAGACCTTGCCGCTCCCGCCAAATCTTGTATCAAGGCTGCCGTTGCTATTGTACCGCGCAACCGCAAAGTCATTGCCTTTGGCGCCCTTTGAGACAGATCCTACAGCAAGAATTTCGCCATCTGCTCCGAAAGCGACAGCCCGCACGATGCTTCCGCTGCCGAAGAAGTCGGCGGTGGCCTTACCACCTGAGCCGAAGCTTGTATCAAGGCTGCCGTCGCTGTTATAGCGCGCAACCGCGAAACCCGGGAATGCATCCTTTGGTCCGCCAGACCCCGCAGCTACAATTTTACCGTCTGAGTGAATAGCAAGGGCCATCGCACTACTGCCATCAAGGATGGCAGTGGTAACCTTGCCGCCGGAGCCGAAGCTCGTATCAAGACTGCCGTCGTCGTTGTATCGCGCAAGCCCGAAGAAACTCGATCTTGTGGCGCTGTTGTACGCAGAACCCGCAGCGACAATCTTGCCATCTGATTGGATGGAGACAGCGCGTACGTTGGTTCTCGGGAGAACAATGCTGCCACCAAAAAAGTCAGTAGTGATCTTGCCACCGGAGCCGAAGCTTGTGTCGAGACTGCCATCACCGTTGTAGCGCGCGAGCGCAAACGCAGTGGTGATCTCAAATCCACTACCACTGAAGGTGAATCCCGCGACAAGAATCTTGCCGTCATTCTGGATAGCAATAGCATCCAACTCGCCAATGTCGCCGGTCACCTTGCCGCCCGAGCCGAAGTTAGTATCAAGACTGCCATCGCTGTTATAGCGCGCAACCGCGAAGTAGTATCCTGTGAGGGCCCCGTCCGAGAAGACTTTGAAATGTCTGCCTGCGGCAACAATCTTTCCGTCTTGCTGGATGGCCGCGGCGAGCGCAAAGTCATTCTTGCCAAAAAAATCGGTCGCGACCTTGCCCCCTGAACCGAAGCTTGTATCGAGACTTCCATCGGTGTTGTAACGCGCAAGTGCGAAATCTCGATTGTTGGCGACGAAGGGCTTGGTGGTAGACCCAACAGCAAAGATCTTGCCGTCGTCTTGGATGGCGACTGCCGTAGCCTCGTCTTCACCGCCAGAGAAGTCTGTGATGACCTTTCCGCCCGCGCCAAAGCTCTTATCAAGATCGCCGTCGTCAGCTCGCACGGGGGTTGGCGCTGTATAAGACAATAGCAAGGCGAGAACCAACATCAAGACGCCGAGCACCTTTCGGGTTACGCCGTTGGTGCGGAGTACAGCGGTAGACAATGGACTGATCATGACTTTCCTCCTTTCAGTTCACGGCTGTGAGCACGCGGCGCTTCGGCGGGATTGGATGCCTGACGCCTGACATCTGACCATAGATTCTGGTCCGTCATGCGCTGAATGTCTTCTACCGCTTCGTGACCAGATTACTCAGTGCGCTATTGTGAGGATCGATCGTTCGACTGCTTCTTGCACGGTAACGCGGCCAGCCTCTGAGACTCTCACGCAACGGCGCACTTTTCGAGGACGAAGAGACGAAATTGACGTCCTCAATCGTAGATTCCGCCCGGCAGTCGCTGCAGCAGAGCTTCTAATATCCTGTTTGACCGGGCTCAACTTGACACTCTAGTCAAACACTAAGCATTTGATGGGAAGACGTCAACCTGGGTCAACACGGCCAAGGCGTAATTGTTTTCCGTCACATCAACCAGCCGGGCTATTTCACTTTGATTATCGATACCGTCAAGTCATCCTCCGGGCCGCCGACCTCTGCTGAGTGCTCGTCGACGGCCTTCGTGATTGCTTGAACGATTTCGTGGGCGCGGCGGTCACCTGATGCACGTACTACTTCTTCGAGGCGCTTCAAGCCGAACTCTTCATCGCGCTGGTCGCGAGCTTCGACTACTCCGTCGGTGTACAGCACCAGAATATCGCCCGAGCGGAACTCTACCACGGACTCTGAATACCGCGAGGTCTCAAACACCCCAAGCGGCAGACCGCCTTGTGTTAGAAGTTCGCTGGTCCCGTCGCCGCGCAGCAGCAACGGCGGGTTGTGACCGGCGCTGATGTACAGCAAGCGCTTATTCTCGGGATCGATCAGTCCGTAAAAGCACGTAATGAATCTGTCGCCGTCGGTCGTGTCGTGAACCAGGCGGTTCACACGGCCCATCACCACCCGCATCGCCAGCTCGTTGATCACGGTCGCGTGAAAGTAAGCGCGGAACGCGACCATAATCAGCGCCGCGGCAAGCCCCTTGCCCGACACGTCGGCGACCAGCACGACCAACCGCTCCGAAATCGAGTCGATGAAATCGAGGTAGTCGCCTCCCACCTCGCGAAACGGAATCGTCGTGCCGTAAATGTCGAAGTCCTTGATCAGCGGGAACGAGCGCGGCATCAGGCCCTCGACCACTTTGCGCGCAAGCTCGAGCTCGCTTTCGACGCGGCGCTGGCGCATCACCTGCCGGTAGAGCAGCGTGTGATCGATGGCCGAAGCTGCAAGCGACGCAAACATAGTCAACAGCTCGAGGTCGCGCGCATCGTAGCCGTTGACCACATCGGATTCGAGGTTGATGACGCCGATTACCCGGCCGTCAGCTCGGATGATAGGCGCGGCCACCTCGGAGCGGGTCTCGGCTCGCACTGTGACGTAGCGAGCGTCGCGCTTCACATCGTCAACTATTTCGCCGACGCGGTTTCGGATCACCCAGCCGATTATGCCGCTGCCGGTCGCAAGAAAGTCTTCAGAGATCGACTCCGGAAGATAGCCGCGAGTCTTGAACTCGTGGACCTCGCCGCTTCTCGGGTCCATCACGTAGATCACGGCAGCCGAGTAGTCGATGAGTTCTTTGATTGAATCGAAGATGGTGTCGAGCACCTCGTCCAGATCGAGCGAGCTGCTGACTTTGCGTACGGCTTCGATGAGCGTTTCGATTGTCTTCTCGTGAACGGGCATTAGAGTGTCTTCAGTAAGCATTTTGGAGCGCGCGCGAAATGAGCATGCTAGTTACTCGCGCGCACTAAGGCAAGTGAGCCTTGGTCAAACTCGAACCTATGGAGCGCCAATACCACCCACGGCAGTGGGTGGATCGTTCAAGTGCAGCCTACAGACGAAGGCCGCACGACGCGTCCTCGAATCCCACCCACGGGAGTGGGTGGATTGTTCAAGTGCAGCCTACAACCGAGGCGCCCGACACTTCCGTTTTGGTTATCTCTCTCCCCTCGCGCCCGAGGGGAGAGAGGGCAAAACGGGAATCTCGGGGGCGCCAATGTAGGCTGGACGTGAACGATCCCCCAACTGCCGTTGGGGGGATTCAAACAAGCGGTCGAGCGCCCTTTGTTTGTAGGCCGCACCTGAACGATCCACCCACTGCCGTGGGTGGTATTTCACACAATCTCTGCCGCCGGGTGGATTCGCGCACGACATTTTATGGTCGTCCCATTATTAAGATCACTCCCTGAAGTTAATTCTTGACACCGGGTGGGTGGCATCTTAGGATGAGCAACGTAGCCGAACCCGCTACCTATCGGGGTTAGTGACCGAAGCTTCTTGCCTCTGTTCCTCAAGCTGTTAAGCCTCCCCCACACGCCCCGCAGCTCTCCTGCCACCCGCGGAAATGGACGCCGCGCAGCAATAACGGAGGGGCAAATGCACTTGAGGCTCTCCTTCTTCTTAACGGCACTGGTGATATCGGCGGGCCCATCGGCCGCGATGTCGAAGTCAGACCTGGCGGCTCCGCATTTTACACTACAAGTGGCATCATTCCCTGACACAGCTCAAGCTGGCAGATTCGCCGCTGGACTTGTCACCGCTGGAGAGCATCCCGTGTTCGATACCGTAGAGATCGAGGGACGCGGGTACTGGACCAGAGTCTTCGTAGGACTGTTCGACACCACCGATGCCGCGCGGCGCTACGGCGTTACGCTTGCCGCGCGCGGGATCATCAAAGAGTTTCTGGTTAAGAAAGCGGACCCAATTCTGGCGCTTACGCGTCCGAGAAGAGCCGCCAGCAGCGACTCACAGGTTCCGAACCACGCCAGCAGCTCGGCACTCGTTACTAAAGCGGTACTGGATGACCGAACAGTTTTCGGTTCGCCTGCTAACCCGGCATCCGGCATGCGCACTGAGACGACGCCCGTCACCAACGGACGCGGCTTTCCTCAAAAGGTTCTTCGTGATCACGTCAGCACACCTCTCCCGATTGTCGAAGCGGCCGCGTTTCGGCTCGCGCCGAGGTTTGACACGAATCTCATACCTCGCCCGGACCCTGTCTATCTGGCCTTCAGGCTGGTGGCGGGCGAAGCGCGAAACAGTCCGGCCTCGGCGGGGCAGCGAGGGGGGTTGTGGCTCGGCGGCGACACTGGCGAAGGACTGGCGCGGTTGCGATGGATCGTCGGCGAACAGAACATCGGCTTGATCAAGTTGGAGGCCGATGGCCACGTGACGCTCGATAAGAGGCTCCTCGCTATAACGGCCGGGCTCGGAGTGACTCGCGTGGAAGACCCGCTGCGGGCTGTGGATTACATCTCGTCAAATGAAGGGCTGCTCCTCCTAGTTCAGATCGCCCAGAGCCGTTATCGTTATCTCCTTCACATCGGGCGGCAATCTCCAACATCCGGCAAAAGCGTCGAAACGACCGGGAGCATGAACCTGGACAACAACGTCGACAGCCGCATTAATCCGTATAGGAAGAATGGCAAGAAGCTGGATGGCGAGCGGCCACCCGAAGGGTTTGACTCGTTAATAGGTTTGAATCCAGTAGCACGCTGGTTCAACCTGATCACCAACTGTTGGGTTCAAGCTGGCGAGATAGTCTTTCATGAGATCGCCGAAGCTTATGCCAAGCTTGAGCTCGGCCTCGACTATCTTGACCACGGCTCGCGGCCTGGCGCGCACGCTCTCGCGCTCGAACGTGAGCAGCGCTTGAAATCGCAGCGGCCCGGCGCTGACATCGTTATTACCACCGGAACAAATCGCCTGCTAAGAACCGAAGAGGAGATTCGGCTCTTCTATGCGGAAGCTGGCGCCGGGAGCAGCCAGCGATAAGTTCTCACTTCCTCCGCCAAATCTAGCCATCCGTGTTGGACTTTACACCCTTGCTCGGCGTGTGGTAACTTTTGGCAGTTCAAAGAGAACGAAGAGTTTAGCTTGTAGAGGAGAAAGAGTAACAGTGGCTTTGGCTAAGGAAGCTAAGACCGAGACGATCGGTCAATACGGCACGCACGCGACGGACACCGGCTCGCCTGAAGTTCAGGTCGCCCTGCTCACGCAGCGGATCAACGGCCTGATGGAACACTTCAAAACTCACGTCAAGGACAACCATTCGAGGCGAGGTCTGTTGAAGATGGTCAGTCAGCGGCGACGCTTGTTGGATTATTTGAGGCGGAAGAACTCCGACCGTTACCGAGAAGTCATCAACCGTCTGGGTATAAGAAAATAGAGATCACCTCAGCGAAAGGCCGGAACCAGGGGCAGCCGCTTCCAGCGGTCCGGTCAGTTGTCGGTTCTCTGGCGCGCAACCAAGATGTAACCCGGGTAAGATTTGGTCCTGGAGAAAGATCCCAGGACGGTGGAAAAAGCTGGGCGCGCCACGTACAGTTCAGACAAATTCAGTTCATCGATGGCCACGGGAGCGAGCCGGCAGGCTTTGCCGCTCACCGTGGCCTCGTCGCTTTATGGCATTCGATGCAACACACTGCTGGCAGAACGTAGACTGCCAGCGCGAGATTTCAGTTACTGCAACAGCGCGCCACAAAACTGAGCCGCATGCGGTACGCACGCAGGCTGTGGCTCTCAAACAAAAGCGGAGAGGCGCGCAGCGGAGAGAAGGAGACAGATATGGAGTTGAAGCAATCAGTTCAGTTAGGGGGAATAGAATTCTCGATAGAGACCGGGAAAGTCGCCAAGCAGGCGGACGGCGCCGTGATAGTTCGTTATGGAGACACGATGGTTCTTGTCGCCGCGGTCGGAACGAAGCCGCGCGAGGGCATCAATTTTTTCCCGCTTACGGTTGAATACCGCGAGTACGGCTACGCAGCCGGGCGCATTCCCGGCAACTACTTTCGGCGCGAAGGCCGCCCATCCGAAAAAGAGACGCTCACATCGAGATTGATCGACCGGCCCATCCGGCCATTGTTCACCAAGGGCTACGACAGCGAAACACAGGTAATAGCTTTTGTGCTTTCAGCCGATGAGAATTACGACTCCGACGTTCTTGCATTAACCGGGGCGTCGGCCGCGCTGTACCTTTCAGATATCCCGCTCGAGACGCCAATCGCCGGCGTTCGCGTTGGGGTGATCGAAGATCGCTTCATAATCAATCCCACCTACGATCAAACACGCGCTTCAGCGTTGAATCTGATCGTTGCAGGGTCTGAAGAAGCAATCGTGATGGTGGAAGCGGGCGCGAACGAAGTCGCCGAAGACGTGATGGTCGAAGCGCTCATGTTCGGTCACAACGAAATCAAGAAGCTGTGCCGGCTTCAGAAGGAAATGTATCAGAAGCTCGGCATCGCCAAGCGCGAAGTTGTCAAACCCGAGCTCGATCAACCAATGCTGGCGGAGATCGAAGCCCGAATGACCGACGGCTTGCGCGATGCGCTCGACACAACGAAACACGGCAAGCTTGAAAGCTATGTGCTGGTTGACAAGTTGAAAGAAGAAACCGTTTCGGCGTATCCCGAGGAAGAGCCGGACAAACGAAAGATGGCCGGAAAGATCTTCGATCATTTGAAGGAGAAGATTTTCCGCGAGGACATTCTGAATCGCCGTCATCGGCCGGATGGCCGCCGGTTCAACCAGATCCGCCCGATCTCGATCGAGGTCGGTTGGCTCCCACGTGCGCACGGCTCAGCGTTGTTCACCCGCGGTGAGACTCAGGCAATCGTCACCGCCACCTTGGGCACCAGCGAAGACGTCCAGTATATGGACGACCTGGAAAAAGGCGAGATCAAGCGCCGTTTCCTGCTTGCCTATAACTTTCCGCATTTCTCAGTTGGCGAGACTGGGCGCACGGGCGCGACAAGCCGCCGCGAGTATGGCCACGGCGCGCTTGCTCGCCGGGCGCTCGAGCCTCTGCTTCCCGCGGAAACCGACTGGCCCTATATCATGCGCGTTGTTTCCGACATTACCGAATCGAACGGTTCCAGTTCGATGGCCTCCGTGTGCGGCGGCTCACTCGCGTTGATGGACGCAGGCGTTCCGCTGAAAGCTCCAGTCGCCGGCGTTGCGATGGGACTGGTGATGGAAGGCAACAAGTACGCGATCCTGACCGACATCGCCGGGGCCGAAGATCACTACGGCGACATGGACTTCAAAGTCACGGGTACGCGCACAGGTATTACAGCGCTGCAGATGGATATCAAAGTCACCGGGATCAACGCACAGATTCTCGCCGACGCGTTGCAGCAGGCGAAGGATGGCCGGCTCTACATTCTGGAGAAGATGGACGCGATCATTTCTGCGCCACGCGAGGAGATCAACAAGTACGCTCCGCGCATTATTACTATCCAGATTCCGGTGGACAAGATTCGCGAGGTTATCGGGCCGGGCGGCAAGGTGATTCGCGGGTTGGTTGAGAAGACCGGCTGCAAGATCGACGTCGAAGACACGGGGCGCATCAACATTGCCTCTTCGAATCTCGAGAAAGCTGAAGCTTGCAAGCGCGCGATCGAGGAGATCACTGCCGTGCCCGAGGTGAACAAGACTTATCTCGGCACAGTCCAGCGCATCGCGGACTTCGGCGCGTTCGTCGAAATCATGCCAGGCACCGACGGCTTGTTGCACGTTTCCGAAATTGCCGACTACAGAGTGCGGGACGTCCGTGACGAGCTTACAGAAGGCCAGCAGTTGCTGGTGAAGGTGATCAACGTCGATCCGTCGGGCAAGATCAGATTGTCACGCAAGGCAGTGCTGCGGGAGGAACGCGGCGAGACAGGAGAAGAGGAGCGCCAGCCCGACTCTAATCGCGAAGGTCGCGATGATCGAGGTCCGGACGATCGAGGCCCTCGAGAAGATCGGGGTCCGCGTCCACCGCGACCCGGTGGAGACCGGGACCGGCGTCCGCCTCGCGGCCCGCGGCGGTAGTTGATCCATCGGGCAGTTGAATCTGTTTGAGCATCGAAGAAGGCGATTATGGAAGAAGCAATCCATAGTCGCCCTTGCTTTGTGCGGGTGTCTTACTTCGCAGGGCGATTGACTCGAATAATCTGACCGTCAAGATGTTGCTGCGATTCGATTGCCGAATGGATTCTGCTCGCTTGTCCTATGAAGTCTGGATCAAAAGTGCAAACTATTATGCCTGAATGATCCGGCTGAGCGTTATGCAATCGAACAAAGTGCTTACGATTGAGCGTTAGCACGGCGCGATTCTCAGAGACGGCAAAAGCCAACACCTCTTCGTCCGGTACTGCTTGATTTCCTTTGCCGATTTCCTGAACAGTCTGCACATCGTGCCCTAGCCGTCGAAGCTCTTCAACAACGGGCAGAGGAAAATTCTCATTCGCGTACAGCCGCGCCATCTTTACGCTGCCTCATTTTCACTTATCTGTTCGTCGATTTCGTCGCGGTGCGCGCGAACATAAGCCCATGCGTTGGCAAGGTCTTCGGCCTTCAGCGTCGGATAGCTGCGCAACAATTCCGCTTCACTGACTCCCAATCGCCTCGCTTGCTCCAATACCCAAACAGGAATTCGAGTGCGAATGATACAAGGTTCGCCGCCGCAAACCTCTGGATTGCTGTCAATACCTGGAGACGCATCTCCCAAATCGCGGGCAACAATCTGGAGCAAGCGAGCTTTTTCGCCTTTCGTCATCGAAGCAAGCAGCTTTTCGGCTTCCTCTGATGCGCTCATCGTAATACCCCGCTCCATTCTTCGCTGAGATGAAACTTATCGCAAGTTATTATGGCAGTGTACGACCGACGCATCGCAGCTTTGTTTGCGCAAGCCTTTAACGTAACACTCGCAGCCTGTATCATAAACCAAAGGAGCCGCCCCCAAGAGGTACCAGTTGAACCATCTCCATCCGGCAATCACCCAACTCTTAGCGCTCGCCGATAGAACGTTGTTGATCATCGGAGCGCGTACCGTGTTCGCGCTGCTGCTCGTTGCGGTCCAGCTCTACGTGCTTCGAGCGATGCTGCGAATC
>JBGQGO010000156.1:0-10589 GCA_041497455.1 Blastocatellia bacterium
ATATCCGCGTCTACTTTTTCAATCAACTGGGAGCCTCTGCTAATTAGCGGCGCCAGGCCGCCTGTCGCCACTACGCGCGTATCCGGGCCAAGCTCTTCAACCATTCTCTTGAGCACCCCGTCCACGAGAGCAATATTGCCGTAGTACAGTCCCGATTGAATGCTCCCGGTGGGATTGGTTCCTATCAACCGTTCAGGCCGGCGTATCTCGGTGTTGCGCAACCTCGCCGCGCGCTGGAACAACGCGTCGGCAGAAATCTGGATGCCCGGATAGATGATCCCACCCATGTACTCACCGGTTCGCGAGATCGCATCGAAAGTCGTAGCTGTGCCGAAGTCGACTACAATGCAGGGGCCGCCATAGCGGGAAAGCGCCGCAACCGCGTTGACGATACGATCTGCTCCGACTTCGCGCGGATCATCGTACAGCACCGGTATTCCCGCGTTGGCCGCACTGACGAAGAGCGGTTGAATGTGAAAATAAACCTCCGCCATCTTGTACAGCGTGAAATCCAGCGGAGGCACAACGGACGAGATCGCGATGCCGTTGATGGCAGAAGAATCAAGCCCGGCCAGTTGAAGAAGCGTGCGACACATGATGCCGTATTCGTCCACGGTTCGCTGGCGCTCAGAGGTCAACCGCCAGCTATGCGTGAGCGTTGTCCCCTCGTAAACCCCAAGCGTCGTGTTGGTGTTTCCCACATCAAGAACTAACAACATAATCACTCTCTTCTCTCAGGCCGCGCCGATCGTGCTCAGTTTCACCGTTCAGTGTCGCCATTTTGCTTTCCGTACGCAACCCGACTAGTGAACTGTAACAGCGAATTCGATAGCGGCTTCTCATTAACACCCAACTTCAGTTGGTGTCGGGACTCCTGGTCGGTCGGAACCGTTTCAACGGTTTCGCGCTTCGTGGATGTAGCAAAACTGTTGAAACAGTTCGGAAGTCCGCGCTCCACAAGTCACCCCTCTGAAGAGGGGTGTTAATGAGAGAACAACGACTCATACCTGACGAGGCTATGCCGACTTCCGAGACACTGCCGATTTCAATGTTACAGTTCACTAGTGGGTCTTCCCGGTGCGAGATCGGCACTAGGCGGTCACTGCCCTGACCTTCACCTCGCCGGAGACGATCTCGCGCCGCTCGCCCATGGCTAGCTCTACTATCAGGGCTCCGGTTGCTGTGAGGCCACGAGTGACACCTTCGACCGACCCATCCGGGGATTCGACCCGAACGAGGCAGTCGTGAGCGGACGCCGAAAGTTCCTCCCATCGCGCGATCACTCGAGCGGGCCTCGACATCGCAGCCGCGTACCAGTGTTCAAGCCGCGGAAGCATGGCTTCCACGAAATCCTCCGGCAAAATCACGCGGCCAGTTTCAAGCAGAAGAGACGTTGCGCTGTCGCCGATCTGATCAGGAAAGGAGCGCTGTGCAATGTTCACTCCGATTCCCATCACGGCATACTGGAGCTGGCCGCCTTCAATCGCCGCCTCGACCAGGATTCCGCAAATCTTGCGGCCGCTCACCAAGACGTCGTTCGGCCACTTGATGTCGGCGGCGGCTTGGAAGTCCAGCCTTAGCGTTTCGGCGACGGCAACTGCTGCGGCGAGGGTGATCATCGCCGAGTCCGAGGCATTGACCTGAGGACGAAGGATCAATGACAAGTAGAGCCCTTCGCCTGGAGGCGACGACCAGGAACGCCCCTGGCGTCCCCGCCCCGCCGTTTGCTCGCGCGCGATGACGCAGAGCCCCTCGCTTGCGCCCGACACAGCCAGCTCTCTGGCCACATCATTAGTTGACGAGACGCTGTCAAATCGCAAGAAGGTTGATCCAAACTTATTTGTTATTTTTGATTTGTTATTTGTCATTTGTTATTGGCGGGAGAGAAGTTGCGCGTTTCGTGCTGCCGGGAGATGTCTGATCGGAACTGATCCCCGCCAATGACAAATAGCAAATAAAAAATGACAAATAGCCAATATGTCATTCTCGCATCGCAAGCTCAAACACTCGATTCGTAGCGTTGAGCGCGGCCTTCACCGTGCAGTCGATTTCGCTACCGGCGATCTGGCAGCTCCCGAACACCTGGACATCTCTACCCTGAAACTTGATATCCACGAGAACGGCGATCAGATCCTTTCCGAGTGCGTTCACGTGATCGAGGTCCGCTAGCGAGCAAGCAAACTTGTTCGCGGCTGCGCCTTGCACAGCCTCCAAAGTGGCTACTGCAGCCGCTTTCAAGGGACCGGCGGCTTCGGCGGGTGCGGCCTCAGCGCTTGCCTGAAAGATGAGTTGCCCAAGCGTCAGCGTCACCCTCACACGGCACTGACCTGCCGCTTCTTCTGTTAATTCCGCGCGGTCGAATCTCAACCGCTTTCTGATGGGAGTCGTTGACATAAATGGTCAGCGTACCGGAGCAATGAGTTTCATTCGGTTTGTCAGATGCAGTTTAGACGACCTCTAGGCCGTTGGAAAGAGACTTTCTCATGTCACTTCTTCGCGACGTCATTTCTTACAACCGTCGCACCTTTCATGACGAATTGCAGATGCTGCAACAACACGATGTCCTGCATCGGGTCCCCAACTACCGCGATCATGTCGGCGAATCTGCCGACCGCTAGTTCTCCTACTCGGTCGGACCAACCCATCAGCTCCGCCGCAATAATCGTCGAGCTGCGAATGATGCCGCAGCTTGAAGCCTCGGTCCCGGAATCCAACCGGTATTGGCCGCTCTTCACGTCCAGGACTCGGCCGGCTCGGATCAACTTCGGGGGAGGCGGCGGAAGCGGTTGAAGCCGCATCTGCGCCTGCGGCGAAAGCGAAAGAACAAGCAGAAGAAAGACTAGTGTCCAGGCCCTTCGCATGGCGAATCTCTCCATAGTCAGCTAGTTGTTTCCTCAATCTCATCGATGATCGGGGCGACTGGGGCTAGACCTGCGACTTGTGATGGTCAACGTCTCACGCCCATGCGCCCAACAATGGGTTGATAAGAATTGAGTACGAGTCGTTTGGTTGAGCGTCAATAGAACACGGATTCAGCGGATGCGACGGAGCAGGCACGGATCAGATCAGTGCTGATTCGCCGAATCCGTCGATCCGCGGTCTGATCATTCGCGCCGCTTCGCCGCCAGAGCCAGCCACGCAGCCGTCGCCGCGGCCTTCTCGTCGGCTCGCCAGGGGCTCCCAGCGGAGCGGCCCATCTCCGCAAGATCGGCTTTGATCTTCGCAATCGGAAGCTTCAGTTCCGACTCAGCCGTCTCATCGAGGCTCCGCTCATCGAACCGTCGGCTCGGCAGAGCGTTTGCCGCCGCCGCGACTTCAAGGACCTCGCGGAACAGAACGCCTTCAGCCGCGTGCGCTCGGATGTGCGTGCTGCCGATCTTTTCGAGATTCCGATCCCCTGCCCCGACTATTCCAACTCCGCACACGATCGCGCCTTCAGCCTGCGCTTCTCGGACCAGCCGGGCAATCTCTTTTGACGCCAGCTTCTCGATCCTTGAAGCGATCTTGCGGACGGCCACCTGTGCTTTTTCCCAGGGCAGGTCCAGGACTTGATGGTAAGGCTGGCTGGTCTCCGGGAACGCCGGATCGGCAAGCTTTAGTTCCACGCGCTTCAATAGTAGCGGCGCATCAAGCCGGCCGCCCAGGACCACTGCGATGGCCCGTCCGGTTTTCGCGCGCAGCCCGATGGTGACCAGAGAATCCTCGATTTGCAGTTTCATCGCTACAGGCTTAGTTCTCATCGGATGACCTTTGCGTCGGCGGTCGATACTCCCGAAGCCGTTCAGTTGTGTGCTCGCTTACACTCGGCGGCACGCCGGGTAGCCACTGGTTAGGCGCGGGCTCAGGCAGCCTGAGCGGTGCGTCGGTGTCAATCCCGGCCTTCGAGTTCTTCAAGCGGGCGCTTCGCTCGGAGAGCAATCTGAACGGAGTCGAAAAGAGGAGAATATTGAACCTGACTGTGAAAACATTCCAAATCACCAGGGATAGAAACAGATCGACAAATGACGTCAGAACACCTCTGCCAAGAAGCTTCCACGAATTGCTCACACTTCGATCAGTAGCGTTGGATGGAGCATCCCTAAAAACATGTTCGGCGTACTTGGCTATGAATTGATCGAGCCCGGTGTCTATTCTGGTGAAGAAATCAGTCCCGGTTCCGGAGAGCGCTTGCGAGACAGCTTCAAGATTGGTCCCGCAAGAAGCGCAGAACTTTTGCTCGTTCAAGTTATCTCTTCCGCACGTCGGGCAGAACATATGGTCACCTCGGAATACCAGACGCGGGAATAGTACGCCCGGCATTACAGGTAATCAATTGGCCGCGAGGGTGCCGGAAGGAAGGTCCCAGACAATCATCGACCTAACGAGCATCAGTCCAGGAAGTCCTTGATTGAGATCTCAGAGGTGAGCGTCTCGTGCACCGGGCACCGCTGCGCTATCTCGAGCAGCCGAGCCTTCTGGTCGCCGCTAAGCGGTCCTCCGAGCGAGATGTACCGCTCGATCTGATCGATCTTGCCTTGCGTCGTCGCGCAGTCGCCGCAGTCCTGGGCGTGAATGCGAGAGTGTCGAAGGCTCACTTCGACTTTTTCAAGAGGCCATTCTTTTCGCCGAGCGTAGATCTGCAGAGTCATCGCCGTGCACGCCCCAAGCGCCGCCAGCAACAGAGAGTAGGGATCAGGCCCGGCATTGCTGCCGCCCGCCTCGCGAGGTTCATCGGCAATCAAGGTGTGAGTACCGGCGGTGATTTGCTGCTTCAAGTAACCCATCGAAGAAACGATGACTTCAGCCATGATATTTCCTATTTTCTATTTCCTATTTTTCATTTGTTATTGAAGAGAATCAGCTCGATGGAAAATATCAAATAGAAAATCGAAAATAAAAAATAGAAAATCATTCCTGTTCCTTTGTGTTCTTCGCAGATGCCGTTCGATCGCGCTTTGAAGGCTTGTAATATTTCCGCCCTTTCAAACCTTCCGGCAGGCAGTCCATATCCTCGGCCCTGCCCGATTCAAACTCGTGGGCATACTGATAGCCTTCGCCGTAGCCGAATCGCTTCATCAATCCCGTCGCGGCGTTTCGCAAGTGCAGCGGCACCGGTTCGCGTTCGGTTTCAACCGCGTCCTTTTGCGCCGCCATATACGTCTCGAGCACCGAATTCGATTTGGGGGCTGTTGCCAGGTAAAGAGTCGCCTGCGTCAAGGCGAGCTTGGCTTCAGGGAACCCGACGAAATGAGTAGCCTGCATCGCCGCGACCGCTTCGACCAACGCCATAGGGTCCGCCAGCCCAATGTCCTCCGACGCGAGAACGACCAGCCTGCGCGCAATGTAAAGCGGGTCCTCGCCGCCTTCGACCATTCGCGCCAGCCAATAGACGGCGGCGTCAGGATCGGAATTCCGAATCGACTTGATGAAGGCCGAGATCAGATTGAAATGTTCTTCGCCGGCTTTGTCATACCTGATAGCGGCGCGCTGCATCGCTTCGCGAAGCACTTCATCGGTGATGACCCTCGCGCCGATGGAATCGACTTCCGCGATTGAAACTGCAAGCTCGAGCGTGTTGAGGGCGACTCGCGCATCACCCGACGCATAGACCGCGATCGCGCGCAGGACATCGTCGGCGAGATCGATGCGCAGAGCTCCGAGCCCGTGAGCCGTGTCGGCGAGCGCTCGCCGGAGGATAGCCACGACGTCATCGGTCGTCAGCGGCTCAAGCACGAAGACCTTCGACCGCGATAGCAGCGCCGAGTTAACCTCGAAGGAAGGGTTCTCAGTTGTGGCGCCGATCAAGGTTATCCCGCCGCTTTCGACGTAGTGCAGAAACGCGTCCTGCTGAGCCTTGTTGAAGCGGTGTATTTCATCGATGAACACGACCGTGCGTTTGCCGAGGCGGCGGCGGTACTCGTCGGCTTCGGACATGACCGCGCGCACTTCGCGAATTCCGGCGGACACTGCGCTGAAGGACACAAAGCGCGCGGCGGTTTGATCGGCGATGATGCGCGCGAGCGTGGTCTTGCCCGTCCCCGGTGGACCCCAGAAGATGAGCGACTGCAAGCGGTCCTCTTCGATCATCTTACGAAGCGCGCGGCCCGGCCCAACTATCTTTTGCTGGCCGACTAATTCATTGAGTGTCCGTGGCCGCATCCGGTCAGCGAGCGGCCGGTCACCTGATTCATCGTCGCTCGCGCCGGTGGCCGGTTGCTCGGACTCTTCAAACAAGCTGCCCGGCTGCTCACCTGCGACGGTCGCCTTCTTAAGTCTCGGCATATTCGACTCCTGAGAATAATACTAAAGGCCCGGACATCAAGGCTGCAACGGAATCGAGCCTCGTGCAGAAGCCAGGCAGAAGGCAGTCCGTGGTCAGTAGTCCGTGGTCCGTAGTCCGTGGTCCGTAGTCCGTGGTCCGTAGTCCGTGGTCCTTCGTCAGTAGCATAGGAGCTACGGACTACTGACTACGGACTACGGACTGCCTTCTGACTTCTGCCTTCCGCCTTCTGCCCACCTCCCAGGGACGCCTCGTTGACAAGCGTTTGAGTACTTTGTTAGCTTCAAGCTTGCGCGGTTAGCAACGGCGGCCTCTGGATACAACACTATAATGCTTAGGAACCTGTTTGGCATGAAAAGCGCTCGATACTCTCTGTTCGGGTTGATTATGACAGCGGCTGTGCTGGGGTCGGCCTGTTTGTTCGTTCGCCGAGTCAGCGTTAACGAACTGCTGCCGGTCAAAGAGCAGATCTCTACTGACCAACTCATAGATCGGATCAACGCCCACAGCCAGATTCAGACGTTCTCGGCGCAAGCCGACGTTACTGTCTGGAATTACTTCACCGGCGAGGGAGCAAAGGCCGACGAGTTCCCGCAGGCAACCGGGCTCATTCGATTCAAGCGGCCCGAAGACACTCGAATGAAGGTGAAGTTCGCGGGCTTTGACGTTGCCGATATGGTAAGCGACGGTCAGAGGTTCAAGCTGGCCATGTATCGTCCGGTGGAGAAGCGGCGCTTCATCTACGGCAGCAACCTGACTGATCTCGAGCGACTAAACGCGTCCGAGATCAAGGAGACCAAGGACCCGGAGTTAGCCAAGGCCGGTGGGCTCGTCAATATGAGGCCACAACACATCACCGACTCGTTTCTCATCAAACCCATCACCGAGACCGACCGGCCTAACGCCTTTCGCGAGGAGGTCCGGCAGGTAGAGGCAGACACTCGTCCGGGCAAGAAGAACCGTCTTGTCGAGCGAAGCTACTACGTCGTATACGTGCCGGAACGCGACGAAAAGGGTCAACTCAAACTGCGCCGCAAATTCTGGTTTGACCGGAGCCAGACGGGCACTCCTCTGGTGCGTCAGCAGACCTTCGAGAATGGTGTCGGCAGGCTGGCCAGCGACGTTACGTATTCAAACTGGTTCAGAGTGCCAAACAGCAGTTCGGCCTTGCCGGGCCGTGTTATCATCGACCGGCGCAACGATGGCTACCGTCTGGATTTGAGCCTCGTGGCCGAGACGGTTGAGGTGAATGCCGAGCTGCCCATCACCACGTTCAATCTCGAGAACACAGAGAAGCTGGAAGAAATGAATCTGGATGCGCCGCGCAAGGCCACGACCGCACCCCCCAAGAAGCCGGACGATCCCAAGCCCGCGAACAGATAATGGACAGTCTCATCGCAGCAAATATCAGGCAGCGTCCGCTGCGCACCGCCATTAGCATCATCGGAGTTGCGCTTGGAGTCATCCTGGTGACCCTGTTTGTGGGGCTCGCCCGCGGCATGATGCACGATGCTGCGCGGCGGCAGTCGAGCGTCGATGCGGAAGTCCGCTTTCTGCCGGGCGGTAATATCTCGCTGGCCGGCAACCCGTTGATGCTGCAAGCGCGGTACGCTGATGCGATTCTTCACGGCGTTCAACCTACGGCCGATGATCCCGACATCGAACCAAAGCCGCCGATCGCAGGCGTTGCGGCAACCTCTGCGGTCGGCGAATACGTGCAGGGGAGCGTCGCGGGGATCGGCTTCGAGATGGTAGACGGCTTGGACTATACGAGCTTCATCAAAACGACGCACCTGACCCTTTCAAAGGGTCGAGGCCTCGGGGATGGGCGCGCACCAGGTACGGAATACGAAGCCATCGTTGATCATTACTACGCCGACATGGGAAAGGATATAGACGGAAAACTTGTTGGAATCGGGAGCAAGATCACGGTGCTCGGGCACGAGTTCACGATCGTCGGTATCTACGAGCCGTCGGTGCTGGCGCGAGTGAAGATCCCGCTGCACACGATGCAACAGCTACTGGGCGGCGCTGAGAACTGCACGTTCGTGATGGTTAAATGCGATCGGCCTGAGCTTGCGGATCAGGTGGTAGAACAACTGAGGCGTTATTATCCCGGCAATCACGTCATTCTAACCAACGACATACCGGCGTTATATTCTCAAGGCCTGGCGCCGGTGGAGATTTTTCTGAATGTCGTGATAGGCCTGGGCCTGATCATCAGCGTGCTCGTCATACTGCTTGCGATGTACACGACGATCATCGAGCGAACGCGCGAGATCGGCATCCTGAAGAGCCTCGGCGCATCGAAGCGCTTCATCGTGATGACCATCGAGAAAGAGGCCGCGTTGATCAGCGCTATGGGAGTGGCGCTCGGCTTCGCTGCGGCGGTGATCGGAAAGCTGTGGCTTGAAGCGAACACCAGATTGATGGTCGATCTGGAGCCCAAGTGGCTGCTGATCGCCGCGCTGATAGGAATGCTGGGCGGGATCATCGGGGCAATCTACCCGGCGATGCGCGCAGCCAACCTCGATCCAGTCGAAGCGATAAGTTATGATTAGTCCGTAGTCCGTAGTCCGTAGCTCGCTGTGCTACTGACTACGGACTACGGACTACGGACTACGGACTACGGACCAGCAATGAACCCGGTCCTCGAGACAATCGATCTCAGAATGGTCTACCACGTAGGCAAGATGGAAGTGCCTGCGCTTCGTGGCGCCACCCTGCAGGTCGAACCCGGCGAGTTCGTCGCGATAATGGGTCCATCGGGGTGCGGCAAGTCAACGTTCTTGCATATCGTCGGAGGCATGCTCAAGCCTACTTCCGGACGCGTGATCATCGAGGGCGAAGATCTCACCGCGATGACCGACGCCCAGCGCACCGATCTGCGCCGCCGCAAAATCGGGTTCGTCTTCCAGCGATTCAACCTGTTCCCTACTCTGACGGCCGAGGGCAACCTGAAACTGGCCGAGCGAATTTATTCGGGCAAGAACAATCAAGACCCGGCGCGGAGGCATGATGTGCTAAGGCTCCTGGGGCTCGAAGACAAGATGCACCATAAACCGCTCGAGCTTTCGGGCGGCGAGCAGCAACGCGTGGCGATCGCTCGCGCGGTGATCAACCGTCCGGCTATACTTCTTGCGGATGAACCGACTGGCAACCTGGACACCGAGAACTCTGATGTCGTTCTGAATATGATGGGCCAGCTAAACAAGGAATTCCGCCAGACGATCATAATGATCACTCACAATGCCGAGGCAGCCGCGCGCGCCGATCGGATCATCGAGATGCGAGACGGACACGTCGTTCGTTCGAGCATACCGGCGAGAGCAGTTCAGGGTTTGCCATGAAGATCATCCTGAGCACGTTGAAGAAGATTCTGTTTTGGCCCTACGAGCGAGGAAGCTTGCCGTACGACGTAATGTGCGTGCTGATCCTGGCTTTCATCTTTCTATCGCCGAACAGCATCTTTCAGAGTAGCCTCTCGGCAACCCCAGTTATCGTGCGAAGCGCCGAGATCGGACCGATCGACCCGAACAATCTCGAACGGACGATTCAAGACTATCTGGAGCGGAAGGGACACGCGGTGAACATTTCGCGCATCGAAAAGGCTGAAGATAGTTCTGGCGAGACCAACTACGTCGTCTATCAGAAGTAACCTGGTTGGCAAGGAAGCAAGATGAAACGAAGTAAGTTGATCTTTACGATGTTGGGATTGATTGCGGCGGCAGTCGTCCCGACGGCGGGATCGCACGCAAACGGCAAGCTCGACGAAATCCTCGCCAACATGCAGAAGGCAGCCAGCACCATCACTTCGATTCATGCCAAGATGGACCAAACCAAACGCGACCCCAATATCGGGGGGCTTGAGAAATACAGTGGCGAAGTGTTCTTCAAACACGTAGCGAAAGGCAACGACAAGGTTAAGATCGTCTATTCGGTTCCCGAGGGTCAAACGATCTGGGTGGTGGGCGAAACCATCACACTCTATCAAGCTAAAATAAAACAGGCAATCATTACGACTCGCTCGGCCGCCGCTGCTAAGGGCGACGAGTTCGCATTTATCGCGACGCCTTACTCGTCAGTGCCTGCCTTGAAGCGCCAGTATGACATCGTGTATGTGGGCGACGATCAAGGTATGGCAAAGCTCGATCTAACTCCTAAAGCAAAGTCGTCGATCAAGAAGCTCACTTTGTGGGTCGATCAGTCGAACTGGTTGCCGATCAAGTACACCGTAGTCGAATCCGGCGGGAATCCAACGACCTTCACCTTAAGCGGGGTGAAGAAAAACCAGGGAGTTTCCGATTCAACTTTCAAAGTGGATCTACCC
>JBGQGO010000157.1:0-10531 GCA_041497455.1 Blastocatellia bacterium
GATGCTCTGGTTCGATACGCCGGCTTTCCTTCCGATCAAGTCATCCTGCTCGCTTCGGACCAGCCCCGGCAACGGCAGCCCAACCGCGGCAATATCCTGCAATATCTTTCGAATCTCACCGGCATGGTTCCGAAGGATGGACTGTTACTTGTTTCGTTCGCCGGCCACGGCATCGAACGCGGCGGACGCGGATTTCTGTGCCCGAGCGATGCGCGCATCGGCGGGAGCATGGCATTGCTTGAGGCGACGGCAGTTGGCGTAGACACCGTGCGCGATTGGATTCGCGAAACGGGAGTAAAGCAAGTCCTGATCATTCTGGACGCATGCCGGAACAATCCGTCAGGACGTGGAGGCGAAGAAAACCGAAAGACCGACAGCTTCGCGCGGCGGTTCAACTTCGACATTCGCAACAAAGAAGTGAGCGCGTTTGCCACGCTGTATGCGACAGACGTTGGTCAAGTCGCTTACGAGTACAAAGAGAAGAATCAAGGCTACTTCACATGGATGCTTTTTGAAGGCTTGAAGGGCGGAGCGGCTAACGAGAAGGGCGAAGTGACGCTCGGAGGCCTAGTGAAGTACCTGCAAGAGCAAGTGCCCAAGCGAGTGCGGCTGGATATGGGTCAGGAGAAAGTACAGGGGCCTTATGCGACAGTCGGAGGCTACAAGGCAGATGAGCTGGTCATCTCGATAACGGTGCGAGTGCCAACAGAGAAAGCTGCGGCGGGGGCTGTGGACCCGGCCGCGATCGAGTTGGAGTTTTGGAATTCGACTAAGAACAGCTCCGACGTTGACGATTTCAAAGAGTACTTGGCGAAGTACCCGAACGGCACGTTTGCGGGGCTTGCGAGGAATAAGATCAGGGTGCTGGAAGGAGCGGCGAAGTCGGGTGCGGTACGACCAAAGACGGAAGCAAAGCCAACGGTAACAGAGCCCAAGCCAGTTTCGTCCGGCGGGACATCGACCACGGGAGCGGGGCCCGGTGGGCTGCCGCTGCGAGGCTTTGAGTTTGACGTCGTAACTGTGAATGCGAGCGGCTCGGAGACAAGCCGTCGCAAACAACAGGCTCAGTATTGTAGTGAGGACATCGCAGGCATATCGCTGGAGCTGGTTCCGATACCGGGCGGGATGTTTCTGATGGGCTCGACGGAGTATGACAGCGGAAATTCAGCAGGAGCCGATCCAGATGCCTGGAGAGCCATTTTAAAGAAAGGCTCGGCGTGGGGCGGAACAACGCCGGCGCATCAGGTGACAGTCGGCGGATTTCACATGGGCAAGCATGAGGTGACGCAATCGCAGTGGCGAGCGGTGGCAAGCTTGCCAAGAGTAGCTCGCGATCTGAATCCTGACCCGTCAAATTTCAAAGGTGACAACCTTCCGGTTGAGTCGGTGTCTTGGGAGGAATCGGTGGAATTCTGCGCGCGGTTGTCACGAGCCACCGGGAGGAGTTATCGGCTGCCCACCGAGGCGGAGTGGGAATATGCGTGCCGAGCCGGGACGACAACGCCATTCGCATTTGGCCAGACGGTCACGCCTCAGCTCTGCAACTACGACGGGGACTATCCCTACGCGCAAGCGCCGAAGGGCACGTATCGAAAGAAGACGAGGCCTGTTGAGTTGATGAGAGTGGCAAATGCCTTAGGGCTATTCGACATGCACGGCAACGTATGGGAGTGGTGCTCGAACTACTGGCACGTAAACTACAATGGCGCGCCGAGCGACGGAAGGTCTTGGGAGGCGGCGGGCGATACGCGATACCGGGTGCTGCGTGGCGGGTCATGGGAAAGCGGCGGTTACATCTGCCGCTCGGCCCATCGCGTCAGAAACCCCCCGGACTTTCGCAACTCCGCCGTCGGGTTGCGTGTTGTAGTGGCTGCGCGGACTCCCTAGCATTTTACGTTTTGTCCTCGTGTCCTTGGCGAGCGAGCTTGCGAGAGGCGTCGGAAGATCTATCGAAGATAGATGGGTTAGGTGCAGCCAGCGAGTGAAACATGCTGCGTTGATACGGCATTGAGACTTGACCATGAGAATCACCGAGTGCTTATGGAAGAAACAGTTCATCGAGAAGCTAGCGCAAAAGCACGGTGTCTTACAGGATGAAGTAGAAGAGGTCTTTCACAATCGCCCGCGCTACAAGTACATTGCTAAAGGCAATGTGAAGGGAGAGAATCTCTATCGAGCGCTCGGGCAGTCTGACGCGGGAAGATACTTGACAGTGTTGTTTGTCGATAAGAGTGCGGGGAAGGCACTGGTCATCTCCGCTCGCGATATGGATGCGAAAGAGCGCAGACAATATGGGAAAAAGTAGGAAGAAAAAAGTAGATCCATTGCCTGACCATTTTAGCAGTCTGGAAGAGGCGGCGGAATTCTGGGACACACACAGTACCGCAGACTATGAAGAGCATATGAAAGAGGCACACTTCGACGTCGATTTGAAGTGGATCGTCGAGGAATTCCGCATCGCCTATGACGTGATGCGCGAGGTGAGAATGATTGCGCGGCAGCGAGGCTTTACGACGGAAGCACTCATCAACCTGTGGTTACAGGAGAAGATCTCCGAGCATCGAACACGTTCTAAAGGTGGACACAAACAAGCTGCGGGAAAGCATTCCGCAAAAAAGCCCGCGCGCTCTCGGAATGGTGCGGCTCGAGCAGCGAAAGCTTAAAATACCATCTGGATTCCTAATGCGAGCACACATCGTTACATTCGGCTGTCAGATGAACGAGTACGACACGCACGCCATTCAGTCGGAGCTTGCGGGCATCGGATATTCGTTTGTCGATAGCTTCCGCGAAGCCGATCTCGTGCTCGTAAACACCTGCGCCGTGCGTGGCAAGCCCGTCGAGAAGGTTCAGACTCTGCTCGGTGAGCTGCGCAAAGAAAGGAGCAAGCGCAAACACCTGACGATTGGTTTGATGGGCTGTCTGGCGCAGCTTCCTGAGGGACAGCGCATGGGCCGCAGGTTCCGCGTCGACATCATGCTCGGCCCGGGAGCCATAACCGAAATCGTTCCGGCAATCGAGCGGGGTAAGTTTCAATCATTCGAGTTCAAACGCGAGCTGCAATTCTATTCGCCGCCCCCGCCAACGGGAGAGCTTTCGGCGCACCTCACGATCATGCGGGGCTGCAATCATCGATGCACCTACTGCATCGTGCCGGCCACGCGAGGTCCCGAAGTATCGCGCCCTGCCGAAGACATCATCAACGAAGCGCGCGCTCTGAAGGACGCTGGCGTTGTCGAAGTGAGTCTGCTGGGTCAGAACGTTAACTCATATGGCCTCGTAGATGGGACCGGCGCCCGACGGGCCAGGCTGCCTGGGTACCCGTCGTTTGCCGAGTTGCTGAGAATGGTAGGCCGCGTTGGCATCCCTCGCGTTAGATTCATCACGTCGCATCCGATCAACTTTGACGACGAGATAATAGAAGCAGTCGCCGACACGCCGTCCGTTTGCCGGTTCATTCACTTGCCGGTTCAATCGGGCTCGAACCGTGCGCTCAAGCGAATGGCTCGCGAGTACATGCGCGAGTTCTACCTCGACCGCGTGCGCAAGGTGCGCGAGCTTTTGCCCGACGCCACGATCTCGACTGACTTCATCGTAGGCTTCCCCGGCGAGACCGAAGAAGACTTCGACGAGACCCTATCGCTCTATCGCGAGGTTCGCTACGACATGGCTTACATGTTCATTTACTCGGAGCGCGAGGGCACTCCTGCAGCGATCCACTTCGACGATATGGAGCGCCGCGTGAAGGTCGAGCGGCTCTCGCGGCTGATCGAGCTGTCAAAAGAAATCTCTCTTGAACAAAACCGGGAATGGGTCGGGCGCGAAGTGGAAGTGCTTGTCAAAAGTCCGGCTGCGGAAGAAGGCTTTGTGCAGGGACATACTCGCGGCAATCACGTTGCGCTGGTAAAAGGGCATCTCGAGCCGGGCATACACCGTGTTTACGTAGCGAACGCGACTCCGAACAGGCTCTACTGCACACCCGAACCAACAGGTTTGAGCGCTGACCTGACACGAGCGCAACTGCCCACCACCATTTACGACTTGAGCTTCGCAGTCTAGGCTTCGATCTCAAACGCCGTGTCTTGTTAGGGTCAAATCGAAGTGATATATTGAATCCGTTAATCGGGTGTGGACTAAAGCAAAAGAACGAATACTTTCGTTGGAGGATAGAGATGGCAGAGAATGATGGATCGGGAGCAGCCGAAAAACTGACGTTCTTACTGATAGGCGCGGGCATTGGAGCGACGTTGGCGTTGTTGTTCGCTCCCAAGAGCGGCCGCGAACTGCGCGGCGACATCGCCGATTACACCAAGCGCGGCGTGGACGCCGCCGGTGAACAAGCGCGCGTGATTGGTGATCGAGCAAGCGAGATCTACGGGACCGCAGCCAGCAAGGCCTCCGCAGCCTATGACACCGCCGCCGGCAGAGTCTCTGAGGCCTACGGGACCGCCGCTGGCAGAGTCTCTGAAGCGTACGGAACCGCGCGAGAGAAAGTCGTAGCCGGCGCGGAGACAGTCTCGGAAGTTGCCGGACGCCAGAAAGATCAGATCACGGCGGCGATTGAAGCGGGCAAGCAGGCTTATCGCGAAGAGAAGCGCAAGGCAGGCGTTGCCGGTGAGGGTGAAGAAGCCTAGTTGAACCGCGCTGGTGACGAACAAGCAAGCGATCCTAAGCACCGAAGTCTTGCGGCTTCGAATTAGCGCTTAAGGTCAGCTCAGAGAATCTTCGCCGCCTTCCCGCAAGAGCTAACGGCGTTTCAAGACCTGATTGCTCGTCAACGCCGGTTCACTCTTGCTCAGTCAGACCTTCAGGGGCTTGTTGGGCCCCTTGTGTTCAGCAAGGAGAGCTCGTGGACCAGCAGAATTTTTACATCGTCATGACGGTGGCGGCAGTAGTCATCGCTCTGAGCTTCATCGTGCAAGCGGCGATGTTCATGTTTATCTATGGCGCGATCAAGGATCTGAAGGGCATTGCGGCGTCGCTTCAGGCCAAAGCCGAGCCTCTGATGGCCAAAGCCGGGCCCGTGATCGACCAGGTCCAGGGGACTATCAGCACGGTCAAGGATTCCGTCGAGAAGATCAGCGCTCAAGCCAAGGATGCCTTTGACAAGGTGACGCTTGAAACACGCGCGGTGGCTGCTGCTGTCTCGGCCTCTTCGCAAGAGATCTCGAGGCTCGCTCAGCATCAGGCCGAGCAGATTTCGCAGACCCTCGATTACACGACGGCGACGATGCAGCGGCAGGTTACCGAACTGGATGGCTTGCTTGTGCGAACGCAGGACCGCTTTGAGGATACGACCAAAGAAGTGCAAGCCACCGTGCTACAGCCGATGCGCGAGCTGTCGGCTATGCTTGTCGGGTTGCGGCGAATCCTGGAGACGTTGTTTGGCCGTCACCGTAAGCCGATCGACCAGGCATATCAGGACGAAGAGCTATTCATTTGAGGGCTCCTTGAAATGGGCTCCAGGGGCCAGTTTCACGGGAGCTGACAATTAATCGCCAACAGCACCTGGTTTCCTTTTATTAGGAGCCAGGTGCTTGTGATTTGTGATTTGTTATTTTTGATTTGAGATTTGTTATTTGTGGTTTTGGATAGTCGGCCGAGGATCGAGTCACAAATCCAAAATAAAAAATATAGAAAATGGAAAATGGAAAATAGAAAATGGAAAATGATTCGCCTTTCGATCTGAAGGCAACAGTCAATCTGCCGAAGACCAGCTTCGCGCAAAAAGCAAATCTCACCCAGCGTGAGCCTGAACGGCTCGCACGCTGGAAGCAGATGGATCTTTATCACGAGATTTGCCGCGCCCGGGCCGGCCGTCCCATGTTCCTGCTACACGATGGCCCGCCCTACGCCAATGCTGATATTCACATCGGCACGGCGATGAACAAGATCCTCAAGGACTTCATCGTCAAGTCGCACTCGATGATGGGCTACGACGCGCCCTATGTGCCGGGCTACGATTGTCACGGCTTGCCGATTGAGCTCTACGTCGACAGGAAGCTCGGCGCGAAGAAGTCCCAGATGAGTCCGGTGTCGATTCGTAAGGCCTGCCGCGAGCACGCTGCGCAGGCTCTGAAACGGCAGACTCGCGACTTTCAACGGCTGGGAGTGTTGGGCGAATGGGATGATCCCTACCTTACGATGTCGAACGCGTACGAAGCCGAGACCGCGCGGTTGTTCGGGCGCTTCGTGGGCCGCGGCTACGTTTACAAAGGCGCACGGCCAGTCTACTGGTGTATACACGATCAGACCGCGTTGGCTGAAGCCGAGGTCGAATACAAGGAGCACACCAGCCCATCGATATACGTCAAGTTTCCGCTGCCCGATGACCAGGTGCGGGAGCTGGAGAAGAGAATTGCAGAGCGTCGGGGGTTGGGGCGGTTCGAAGAAAATGTCGAAGGCGAGCTGATCGAAAAGACTGTCGATAGATTGTTGGGTGGTGAGTTGCATCCTATTTCGAATGAAGGCAAACCTGTCTACGTATTGATCTGGACGACTACGCCGTGGACGCTTCCGGCTAACCTTGGTATTGCGGTGAATCCGAACTTCGATTACGCCGCAGTCGATGTGGGCGATGAGATCTACATCGTCGCAAAAGATCTGGTCGAAGCAGTCGCCGAAAAATGCGGACTCGCGCCCGCTCGCGTCGTCGCGAGCTTCCCGGGTTCCGCGCTCGATGGCCTGCAAGCGCGTCACGCTTGGATCGATCGGCCGTCGTTGTTGATGCTCGGAGAACACGTGACGCTGGGCGGGGAAGCCGACGCCGAAACCGAAATCGATGTCGCCTTCGCCGAGAAAAAAGGCACGGGCAAAGCCGGGACCGGATGCGTTCACACCGCGCCCGGTCACGGCCACGACGACTTTGTCATCGGTCAGCAATACCGCGAGCAGCTTGCGCCCGTGTACGACGAGCTTCGCGAGGCAGGCGTGCTCGGCGGACAGATGAAAGGCGCCGAAGTCTATTGTCCTGTCGATAACGCCGGTCGCTTCACTCGCGAGGTTGAAGGCTTCGCCGGGCAATCGGTGTTCGAGGCCAACGGTCAGATCGTGGAGTTCTTGCAAGCAACCGGCGCGCTGGTGTTCACCGAACAATACCCGCATCGGTATCCGCACTGCTGGCGTTGTCACAACCCTGTGATCTTTCGCGCAACGCCGCAATGGTTCATCTCTATGGACCGCTCGGCGGAAGAGGGTCACAGCTTGCGAGCAGGCGCGCTTCGCGAAGTCGAGCGGGTCAACTGGGTTCCTGCGTGGGGCCGCGATCGAATGCGCAATATGCTTAAGGGGCGGCCCGACTGGTGCGTGTCGAGGCAGCGCGTTTGGGGCGTGCCGATCCCGGCGTTCTACTGCGAAGGCTGCGGCGAGACGATCGCTGATGAGAAGGTCATCGATCACGTCTCATCGATCTTTGCAAAGGAGACCGCCGACGCGTGGTACGCACGCGAAGCGGAATACTTGTTACCCGATGGCTTCGCGTGTCCGAAATGCGGAGGCTCGGCGTTCACCAAAGAGACCGACATTCTGGACGTTTGGTTCGACTCTGGTTCGTCATCCATCGCGGTGCTGGTTGCTGAGCGAAATCTGCCCTGGCCCGCGGACGTCTACATCGAGGGCCCCGATCAACATCGCGGGTGGTTCAACTCGTCGCTGATGGTTGGGCTCGCGGCTCGCGATCAGGCGCCGTACAAAACGGTGATCACTCATGGATGGACGGTAGACGGCGAAGGCAAAGCCATGCACAAGTCTACGGGCAACGCGATGCCGGCGGAGGAAGTCGTCAGCAAGCAGGGCGCGGAGATACTCCGGCTGTGGGTTGCGTCCTCGGATTATCAAGAGGACGTGCGAGTCTCGCCTGAGATCTTGAATCGCATGGTTGACGCCTATCGCAAGCTTCGCAATACGGCCCGGTATGCGCTTGGAAACATCTCGGACTTCGATCCGAACAGCGACAAGGTAGCCGAGAGCGATATGTGGGAGATCGACCGCTGGGCGCTCGCCGTCACGCGTGAAGTCACGCGCAAGGCAGTCGATTCGTACAAGCGTTTCGACTACACGACTGTGTACCATGCGCTTTACAACTACGCGACGGTGACGCTTTCAAACGTCTACATCGACATCTTGAAGGATCGCTTGTACACGTTTGCGCCCAAGTCGGTTGGCCGCCGAAGCGCGCAGACGGCGCTTTTCCAGATCGTGGATGCGTTCACTCGTCTGCTGGCTCCGATTCTGTGTTTCACGGCTGACGAAATTTGGGAAGCTCTGCCCGGAACGCGCGAAGCGTCGGTTCACTTGGCGGAGTTTCCGGATGGGACAGCGCACGAGGGCGACGAAGCGTTGTTGGAGCGCTGGAGTGAAAGAGACAAAGGCATACTCTACGTTCGATCATTCGTTCAACAGTATCTCGAAGGAGCGCGTAGCCAAAAACTTATTGGCGCATCGCTCGAGGCAAAAGTGAAGCTGTTGATGGGCTCCGAGCAATACGCGCTGTTTAAGACAATCGAGGAGGTGTTGCCCTCGATTTTCATCGTTTCACAGGTGGAGCTTCTTGAAGAGGAATCCGGGGGCTTGGGCGTTAGGGTCGAACACGCAAGTGGCGCGAAGTGCGAGCGATGTTGGAACTGGTCGGAAACGGTCGGCCATGACGCGAGATTCCCAACGATTGACGCTCGCTGCGTGCGCCAGATAGAAGAAGGATGGGGATTATGACAACCTCAACTCTTGATCGATTATTCGAAGAAGTGAAAACGCTAACGGCGGACGAGCAGCGAAGCCTGCGCGACATGGTCGATGAGTTGCTCGTGAAAGGCGCACCAGCGATGACTGAAGAGGAATTCGAGCAGCATCTCTTGAAAAGAGGCGTCATCAGCCGAATTCCTCCTCGCATACGGGATGCGAGCTTCTACGCGAACCGAAAGCTGATTGAGGTAGAAGGCAAACCGCTCTCCGAGATCATCATCGAGGAGCGAGGGTAGGTGGTAGCTCAGAACGCTGAAGGGCTTGCAGTTGACGATCCGAACACTCATCCTTGAGTGGCGGCAGGAAAGGAAGCAGGAGCAAAAAGTTGATGAGCTCAGAAGTAATCGCCACCAAAGCCAGCACCATGAAACTCTGGTACCTGCTCATCGCCACGCTGGTGTTGTTGTTTGATCAATTCACAAAGTACTGGGTCTCAATGAAGCTTCGCGAGGGCGACGAGATCGAAATCATCCGCGGCTTTTTCAAGTTCAGCTACACCGAGAATCCGGGGATTGCGTTTGGGATGCTCAACAACGGTAACGTGAAATGGTTACTGGTGGCCATTTCTGTAGCCGCGATAATGGTCGTTGTCTACTACATGAGGCGCACCCCGATTTCAAACACGCTGTTGCTGTGGTCGCTCGCGCTGCTGGCGGCGGGAATATGCGGCAACCTGATCGATCGTGTTCGATTGGGCCGTGTTATAGATTTCATTCTGCTTTATTACAGGGACTATCAGTGGCCCGTGTTCAACATCGCCGACACGGCGATAACGATAGGCGCGGCGTTGATGGCCATCGAGCTGTTTTTGGCGCCGCAAGCGGAACGGCCAACGGTCGTAGACCCGGCCGAGGCTCCGGGGGTTGAGGCTCCGTAGGTATTTATTATTTGTGATTGGTTATTTGATATTTGTTATTGGAAGACCCCTTGCGAGAGACAACAAATCGCAAATCGCAAATAACAAGTAATAAATAACAAATCGCAAATAACAAATCGCAAATAACATGTTTCCAGAACTATTCAGGATACCGGGACTCGGGATTCCAATCGCGACTTACGGCGTGCTGCTCGCGATCGGCTTCATCGCAGCGTTGTGGCTGACCGCACAGCTCGCGGCTCGCGACGGTTTGCCGAAAGACCGGATCTACGACCTTGGGCTTTACATCCTCGCTTCCTCGCTTATCGGGTCGAAGGTGCTGATGGTGATCACCGAATGGAGCGACTATCGCGGTGAGTGGCGGCGGATCTTCTCGTTCGATCTTTGGCGGTCGGGTGGGGTCTTCTACGGCGGCTTCTTGATTGCGCTTCTCGTGAGCGTGATCCTGATGCGCAGATGGCATTTGCCGTGGCGTAAGACCTCCGACGCATTTGCGCCCGGGGTTGCGCTCGGGCATTCGATCGGCAGGCTCGGGTGTTTTTCCGCGGGGTGTTGCTGGGGCAAACCGACTACTTCGTGGATAGGCGTCCACTTCTCCGCAAACGCGAGCGAGTTGACCGGGGTGCCGATTGATTCAGCGCTCGTGCCGACTCAGTTGATTGAAGCGGCGGCGAACCTTGCGATTTTTGGCTTCTTGATGTGGCTGCGAAAACGCCGCGCATTCGAGGGGCAAATAATCTATTCGTACCTGATGATCTACGGGGTCGTGCGATTCACTATAGAATTCTGGCGCGATGATCCTCGCGGCCAGGTGTTGGGACTGTCAACTTCTCAGTTCATTTCCGTGATCATGTTTGTGCTTGGTCTGGTTATGACGGTCTACTATTGGCGCCGGCGGGCTAATCAAGGAACTGC
>JBGQGO010000158.1:0-10517 GCA_041497455.1 Blastocatellia bacterium
GGCACAAACCAAAGGCGGCGCGCTCGACCGCGCCATCTCCAAACGCGTCAAGCACGGCACATACTTCGCTAACGAACTCGTCCCGAGGCCTCGGCGAATGGCTCTGATGAATCTTTACCTTCACGGTCTTGAACCCGAGATCACGTTGGGCGATTCGATCTACGAAGTCCCGGACAGCCGCCGCTTCGATGTAGTGTTGACCAATCCGCCGTTCGGGACCAAGGGAGCGAATCAGGCACCCGACCGCGAAGACTTCACCATCGAGACTTCGAACAAGCAGCTCAACTTCGTCCAGCACATCCTGACGATTTTGAAACCGGGCGGCCGCGCTGCCGTAGTGCTGCCCGACAACTGTTTGTTCGAGAACAAGGCCGGTGAAGTCTTCGAGATCGTGATGCAAGACTGCAACCTGCACACGGTCCTTCGTCTGCCGCGCGGCACGTTCTCGCCGTACAGCCAGGGCGTAAAAGCTAACGTGATCTTCTTTCAGAAGGGCTATCCGACCGAGCACGTTTGGATCTTCGACGCGCGGTCCAACGTGCCGGGCATCACGAAAAAAGAGCGCCCGCTCGCCGAAGAGCATTTCGCAGAGTTCGAGAAACGCTACGGCGATGATCCGAACGGCAAGAGCAAGCGCCGCGACACCGGAGCAGAAGGCCGCTTCCGCAGGTTTCACATCGGCGAGATCAAAGAGCGCGACTACAAACTCGATATCACTTGGCTCAAAGACGAGTCACTCGAGGATGCAGACGAGCTGCCCGAACCTCAAGACCTCGCCGCCGAAGCGATCACGGAGCTTGAAGCAGTGGTCGATGACTTGCGGGAGATGCTAACATTGCTCGAAGAGTCAGCACCGGGAACGCCCGCGAGTTGATGGGGACGTTTCATTCCCCGAATTGGAGAACAGTATGTCATCGAATCTCGAGCAAGAAATTGGCAGAAAGGTTCAGGCGTTGTCTGACGCCGAACAACAACGTCTACTGAACATAATCGATGACCTTCTGGGCGAAGGCCAGGCCGCGCGACCGTCAATTGCACCTCCGATCTGGGAGATATTCGAACAACTGAGCCAGCAGATTCCTATCGAGGAGTGGAGCAAGCTGCCATCGGATGGCGCAGAGCAGCATGATCATTATCTATACGGCGCACCCAAGCGGAATAATCCGTAACAAAACAACGGTAACGTCTGATATGCCAACCAAGGAAGAAAAGTCCGAGGAGCGCGGCATTGACCTGCGAGAGATCGGGATAAGCGAAGAGGAAGCCGCTGAGTTGCGTGCGAAGTTCGAAACGTTTGAGGACTGGAACGATCCGCAGATGGACATCTATAACGACTATGACTCATCGAGGAGTGGGTTGCTCGAAGGCGAGAAGCCGTGTGGACGAACGAATGACTGAAATAACTCTGACAGGCATGTACGAAGAAGCGGAAGAGGGCGGATACATCGGCTACATCGCCGAGCTTCCGGGCGCAAATACGCAAGGCGAAACCATGGAAGAGGTGCGCGAGAACCTGATTGAAGCGATGCAGATGATTCTTGAAGCCAATCGCGAAGAGGCTGAACGACGGCTGTCGAGCGACGCGAAGGTCACGCGCGAGCCACTGACACTTCACGCCGCTTGAAATGAATCCCTCTGACATGATTCGACATCTCGAATCGCAAGGCTGCGTCTTTGTGCGCGAAGGCCGAAAGCAAACAGTCTACAAGAATCCCGCTAACGGCTTGTTCTCAGCATCCCGCGACACCGAGTCATCAAGAAGTTTCTGGCGTACAAGATCTGCGATGACCTCGGCGTGGCGCGGCCATGACACGATGGGAGAAACAGAGCGTGAGTGAGTTGCCAGAAGGTTGGGTCGCCTGTAGGTTGGGTGACGTTATCAGAGTTCAAAACGGATACGCTTTCCCAAGCAAAGACTTCCGCGAGGATGGCGTACCACTAATAAGACAGAGCAATCTGGCGGGAGATCGAATCTCACTCGCTAAGTGCGTGTATCTGGAAGCTAAGTATCTAGAACTGAAGCCCGAGTTCATTCTCCGAAAGGGCGACGTGCTTATCGGAATGTCCGGCTCGCTGGGGAAGTTGTGTGTTTGCGATCTTGACCAACCCGCTCTCCAGAATCAACGAACTGGTAAGATCATCCCTCGTTCGATCGATCTTCTTTCGTGGCGCTTCATTTTTGAGTTCTTGAGGACGATTGAGGTTCAACTCTTGGAAAAGGGCAAGGGCCTTGGGGTCCAGAACGTAAGCGCAAGCGACATCGAGTCGCTGCCCTTCAGACTTCCGCCATCCAGCGAACAGCACCGAATCGTGGCGAAGCTAGAACAGCTATTGGGCAAAGTGGACGCCTGCCAGATGCGACTCGCGAAGGTTCCAGTGCTCCTGAAACGCTTTCGTCAATCGGTCCTCGCCGCAGCCTGCTCCGGACGCCTCACCACCGATTGGCGCGCGCGAAATGCCGCTGGCAAGTCTGGCATCCATTTGTTGAATGGCATCAAGGAGCAGCGCTTGCTCGGAGCCCAAACTGCTAAGGAGAAGAAACAAATCCTCGAAGCGTTTGGGCAACAACGCTTCCATTCCGCCGATGTGGAAAACGTCGTCGATGACATCCCTGAGACGTGGGTCGGTTGTGTGGTGGGACAAATCGGGACGGTTTGCAACGGTAGCACGCCGTCACGAAGACGCACCGAGTACTGGGCCGGCGGAATTCCTTGGGTTAGCTCCGGCGAAGTTCGAAACAACTCGATTAGGACAACGCGCGAAACGATTTCCGACCTTGGCTACGAGAATAGTTCGGTTAGGATGTTGCCTACGGGTGCTGTTCTTCTGGCAATGATCGGCGAAGGAAAAACAAGGGGACAATCAGCTATCTTGGAGATCGAAGCGACTATTAACCAGAACATCGCGGCGGTCACGCTAGAACACGGCTTAGTGAGTGCAGAATTCTTGTGGCGCTGGTTTCAACTCCAGTACGAATCAACCAGGGAGCGCGGTGGGGGATCCGGCCCACAAGCTTTGAATTGCGAACGAGTGCGTGAGTTGCCCTTCGTTCTGCCTCCGACGCTCGAGCAAGAAGAGATCGTGCGTCGCGTCGAAGCGCTGTTCAAACTCGCCGAGCTGATTGAAACGCGGTATCGGAAAGCTCAAAGCGAGGTCGATAAGCTGACACAATCCATCCTGGCCAAAGCCTTCCGAGGCGAACTCGTTCCGACCGAAGCCGAACTCGCCCGCCGCGTAGGCCGTGACTACGAACCTGCCTCTGTGCTGCTAGAGCGAATCGGCAAAGCACGAAGCGATAGCACGGCGGCATCGGCCACCGCGAAGGCAAGTAGACTTCAACGACGCCGACTCAACAGGCCGGAAGGGCGGCAGAAATGAGTTCCTGAAGTTCGCGAGGTCGACAAGTGATTGAGACATGGGAAGCGCAGCGATTCGAAAAGGTTCTGGAAGTCGGTCGTACTCGACCGCTGGTTGTCGACTGCGCGTCTTACCCGCACGCGTCCTCCAACGAGGAGACCAACACATCTGCAAGTCGGCCGGATCACCGCCTGATGGTCGTCAAATCGCTCGGTCACCCGGAGGTCACCGAGATCAGCTTATTCAGCGAAGTGTTCGGGAATGTCTTGGCAAGAGAACTCGGTGTCGTTACTCCGTTACCAGCCCTCGTCAACTTGAGTCCCGAATTCGTTCAGGCGGTCAGGCCACTTGTAACCGAATACGGTATTTCTTTGACGCCAGGTCTGGGATCGGGTTGTGAATACCTTCACGGCGGACTGACATCTGCCGTGCCCGGCGCTTTCTTGACGCAAGAGGAGATTGAGCAAGCGACGCTGATCTATGGCTTTGATCTGATGGTTCAGAATCCCGATCGACTGCGCGACAGGCCCAACTGCGCATCACTAAGCGACTCGCTTGTCGCCTTTGACTTTGAGAGGTGCTTTAGCTTCTTGTTCCCGATCATTGGAGGGCTGGCCCCACCATGGGCGGTCTCACGCCACGGGATCGCAGCGAATCATCTGTTTCATGCGACCCTCAAAACAAGATCGCCGAAGTGGAAACCGCTTATTGACCGCCTGCGAGCACTGAATGCAGAGCGCCTTGACCAGCTGGCATCCTCCCTTCCGGGTGAGTGGCAGCCAACAGCCACCAGAGTGCGCGACCACATTATTGAGGTTATAATGAATCTCCCTCAATTTGAGTTGGAGCTTCAAAGGAGCTTGCTATGAACGGCATATCCTATACGTATAGTGTCGTCAGATACCGTCACGATCCGGCGACAGGTGAGACACTGAACGTGGGTGTCGCTCTCTGGGCGCCATCCGTCCGGTATCTTGCGGCACGATTCGAACATCGCTACGAGAGGCTGTCCAAAACTTTCGCCGAGTTTGATGGCGAGCACTACAAGCGATCGCTGCGACAGTTTGAAACGGCACTCGAAACACTCTCGGGCGACCAGACTCCAATGCTGTTGCCCATCACCGAGACCCCGGAAACAGTCGCGGGTTTCATCGCACAGATATGGCCAGACATGGGACTCAGCTTCATATCGGGCCCGGTCCTCGCCGGGATTACGGATGATCCAGCGGAGGCGCTCAGCGAAATCTTTGATCGAATGGTGGCTTCGCAATACACGGCACACAGGACAGAGAGGCGAGACGACGAGGAGGTCTGGACGGTATACAAGGCTCCTTTAATGCGAGAAAGAGTGACGAAGAAGCTTCGCCCGTGGACGCTGGAGACTGAACTGGTGACTCTGAAGTTTCAGCATGCCTTCAAGAACGAACGCTGGCACGTGCTAGAACCTGTCACCTTGGATTACGTTAGTGCGGGCTCTATTCAGAGACGAGCAACAAGCCTGCTGGGGAACGTTGACGCGATGAGCGATTATCGGGAATTGAGTAAGCTCAGCATTCTTCTTGGACGCCCGCAGAATGAAAGGTATCAAAAGGAATACGTCAAGGCGAAGAACATCCTTCACAAAATGCCCGTCGAACATGAACTGGTGGAGGAAGACGAAGCAGAAGACTTTGCCAAAGAACTTGGCGCCTACATGCGTTCGCACGGGTTGATGGATGACTAATGGCGTCGCGATGCCAGGCGAATCAACCAACCGCTCCCAACTCTCGCGGCTCGACGCCGATTGCCTAATCAGCCGTGGCTTCGGCGAGTTCTTGCGTGCCCACCGAAAAGTAAGTCGCGTCCGGGTGGTGAAACACCAACGCCGAGACGCTCGCCTCGGGTTCCATCATGAAACCTTCGGTCAATTGAACGCCGATCTCTTCAGGGCGCAGCAAGCGGAACAACTCGGCTTGCGATTCCAGGTCCGGGCACGCGGGGTAGCCGAATGAATACCGCTTGCCTCGGTAGCGAGCCTGGAACAATGCCTGGCGTTCGAGGTCCGGCGGGTCCGGGAAACCCCACGCGGCGCGCAGCCGTGAGTGCAACCATTCGGCGGCGGCTTCGGCAGTCTCGAGAGCCAGCGCTTGAAGCGCGTATGACCGCAAGTACTCGCCCGCTTGCTTTGCTTCGTCGGCGATCTCGCGTATGCCTTCGCCGGCGGTCGTCACGAACAGCGCGATGTGATCGCGGCGGCGAGTCGAGCCGTCTAGGCTCGCGGGCAGGACGAGATCACTCAGGGCCAAGCCGTCTTCCTTGCGTTGACGAGGGAATCGGAAGGTTGCGACGGGGTTCTCAACCGCAGAGGACGCGGAGTCGCGCGGGGACGAACCGGACAGCCTAAAGGCTGAACTCCATGCACCGCCGAACAAGTGAATAGCGTTGCCGTCGGGTTCCGCCTCGAAGAATTGCCACACTACCCGTACACGCATCGCGCCCGCTCGGCATTCCGCCTTGACTCTTTCTATCGTCTCTTCAAGCTCCCGAGCGAGACGATCCCCTGACGCGAGCAACTCAGTGAACCGGCCGCGCAAACCCATGTGCCGCCCGTAGAGCATCTGCGGGTTGATGTAGCTCCACACTTCGTCGAGGTCGGCGACTTCGATCACGTGACGGTCTAGATCGGGCACTGGCGGAATCGCAACGTCGAGCGAGATCTTCGAGCTGCGCTGTTCCGTCTCAGCAGTCACCGGCTCCGAAATACGAGCGACGACGCCGAGGTCTCGTTCGAGCAAATCCCCTTCGAGCTTCGCGCGCGACTGCGGGTCCATCAATTTGTTCAAGATGTCCAGCCCGTTCATCGCGTCGTTCGCATACACAACCGTCCCGCCATACGCCGGTGCGATTTTCCCGCGCGTGAAGCGATCAGACAGCGCCGCGCCGCCAACGAGCAAGGGTTGGTCGATGCCCGCGTCCTTCAAGTCCTCGGCCGTGAGCACCATCTGGTGAGCCGACTTCACCAGCAATCCCGAGAGCCCGATCGCGTCGGGTTTGTGTTCGCGCACAGCTTGAATCAAAACCTCAGGAGGGACTTTGATTCCGAGGTTCACAACTTGATAGCCGTTGTTCGACAGGATGATGTCGACGAGGTTCTTGCCAATGTCATGCACGTCGCCTTTGACCGTAGCCAGAATGATCCGGCCGCGAGAGCTGTCGGCCGTCTTCTCCATGAACTGTTCTAGGTAAGAGACCGCGGCCTTCATCGCTTCGGCGCTTTGAAGCACCTCGGCGACGATCAGCTCGTTGTTGTTGAACAGGCGGCCGACCTCGGACATCCCGGCCATCAGCGGGCCGTTGATGATGTCCATCGGAGCGGCTTCTTTGAGCTTCACTTCGAGGTCGGCGATCAAACCTTCTTTCGTGCCTTCGATGATGTAGTTCCCGATCCTCTCATCGAGAGGAAGATCGCTCGCCTTTTTCTTCTGTCTTGAAGTCGCGCTGCGGAAGTGCGCGGCGAACGCGGCTATCGGATCCTCGCCGCGATTCCACAACAGGTCTTCAGAGAGATGGCGTTCTTGTTCGGGGATCGACGCGTAGCGCTCAAGCTTCTCTGAATTGACTATCGCAAGGTCGAGCCCGGCCTTAGTGCAGTGATACAGAAAGACCGAATTCAGCACTTCCCTTCCCGCGTCTGGTAGACCAAACGAAACGTTGCTGACTCCGAGAATCGTCTTGACGTAAGGAATCTCTTGCTTGATCAAGCGCACGCCTTCGATCGTTTCGACGGCGCTGCCGGCGTAGTTCGCATCGCCGGTCGCGCAGGGAAAGACAAGCGGGTCGATGATGATGTCTTCAGTGCGGATGCCGTAGTCTTCGTTGAGCAGCTTCACCGAGCGGCGCGCGATCTCGAGCTTGCGTTCGCGCGTGATGGCCTGCGCCTGCTCTTTGTCTTCGTCGATGCAGCCGACGATCAGAGCCGCGCCGTACTTGCGCGCGAGAGGAGTCACGCGCTCGAACTTGTCGAAACCGTCTTCGAGGTTGATCGAGTTGATGATCGACTTGCCCTGACAGTAAGTGAGCGCGCGCTCGATCGCGGCCGGATCGGTGGTGTCGATCATGGTCGGCGCCTTGACCACGCGGATCATCTTCTCGTAGAAGCGGTCGACGTCGTACAACTCTTCGCGGTCGGCGTTCTGGAGGTTCACGTCGCAGATCTGCGCGCCGCCCTTCACCTGCTGCCGCGCGATCTCGGCCGCTTCCTCGTATTTCTCTTCGGTGATCAGGCGCTTAAACTTGCGCGAGCCGACTTCGTTGGTGCGTTCGCCGACGATCAACGGGCGCTGGTCGTCGCTGGCTTCGACAAAGTCGATTCCAGAAAACAACGTTCGATGATGTTTCACCGGAACGCGCGGGCGCTTGCCCTCGACCATCTGCGCGAGCGCGCGAATGTGCGCCGGAGTCGTGCCGCAGCAGCCTCCAACCAGATTGATCCATCCGTGATCGACAAAGCGCTCAAGCGTCGTGGCCATGCTTAGGGGCGTCTCGAGATAGATGCCGTCTTCGTTGGGCAATCCAGCGTTGGGTATGCACGACACGCGAGTCTCGGCCAGCGCGGCGAGGCTTCGAATGCGGTCGGTCATGAACTCGGGGCCGGTCGCGCAGTTCAACCCGACAGACAACAGATCGGCGTGCATCACTGAAGTCGAGAAGGCCTCGACGGTCTGGCCGGCCAGCATCGTGCCCATAGCTTCGATCGTGCCCGAGACCATCACCGGAACTTTGAATCCGACGGCGTCAAACAATCGCCAGATGCCGATCAGCGCGGCTTTCACGTTGCGAGTGTCCTGCTGAGTTTCGACTATGAGAATGTCCGCGCCGCCGGCGACCAGTCCGGCTGCTTGATCGTGGAAGCCTTCGATCAGTTGATCGAACGTCACTCCGCCGGTGACCGAGATGGCCTTCGTCGTCGGCCCCATTGACCCGGCGACGAATCGCGGTTTGTTCGTGGTCGAGAGTTCAGCCGCGGCTTGCTTTGCCAGTCGCGCCGCGGTCTCGTTCAGCTCGTGAACGTGATCTTGAAGACCGTACTCGGCGAGAACGATCGGCGTGCCGCCGAAGGTGTTGGTTTCGATGATGTCGGCGCCGACTTCGAGATAGCCTCGATGGATGTCGAGCACGACGTCGGGACGCGTGAGCACAAGACTCTCGTTACAGCCTTCGAGGTGCGCGCCGCCGAAATCCTCGGCCGTGAGATTGCGCGCCTGAATAGCCGTGCCCATCGCGCCATCAAGCACGAGGATTCGCTCGGCGAGTAGGTCTTTTAGCAGTCTTGTTTTGTCGCCTTGTTCTTTCATCACATCAAATTGGGCAGTATCGTCAGCAACTGTTCCGGCCTAACTCCGGGAGACTCTCGGAAGGTCATCATGAATCCCACCAACTGCGTTGGTGGGATTGCACTTCAATACTCGTGTGTCATCGACTTTTTCAACAGCGTGATAGTGCTGATCAGTCACTCTTCCTCTTCCAGTGTGTCCTAGGCTCTCTCAGGCGGCTTTTCTTCAGCTGCCTTCTTCACATCCGGAGGCTTCTCGTCCTTGTCGCTGACAGGCCCCAGCAATTTCTTAATCTCAGGCTTGCGCTCGCGAGCCACCGCAGCCATCGTGAAGTACGCGTAATCGAACGCCGCCTGGTTCATTGCCTGAGCGCTGCTCACCAGATACTTGTAGCCGATGTCATCATCGCTATCGACAAAGAAACTCCCAATCGTTATCGAGTCGTTAGCTGCAAGCAGATACTTGTAAACTTCGTCTTTGTTCGTCGCACCCTTGAGGCTCCCAAAGTTGTAAATGTAGAAGCCGAGCAGATTCCTTCTGCGATCATTCACCAACACGATCGTCACCTTGCCGCCCTTCGCGTCGGGATAGTTACTCACGACCATTTCGGGCGTGCTCTTGCTCTCGTCCACGGTTGACCCGGTGCGTTGCAGATACTGCTTCATGCGATCGGTGAACGTGAGCTTCGGCGCAGGCTTTGCGACCTTCGGAGGACCGGCCTGGGCTGGGTCCGCCTGCTGGGCTATCGCGAATCCCGAGATCAATGCAATAGCTATCGGTACTGTTGCGATTAGCATCTTGCTCATATTTTTCCCGCTTTCCAGAAGCTACAGCCGAAAGTCTCTATTTCTTATCCGGCACGGGCGGAGGCTTACGCTCTTCCTTGACCATATACTCATCGAGCACCGGCGTGTACTCGTCGGCAATTCGAAGCAGCTCGGTCACGGCCACCCGGAACGAGTCGTAGCTGACGCCTGTCTCAGTCGTGAACGTGAACCGCGCGCCTATGTCTCCCTGCGGGTCAACGAAGAAGCTCGCGAACGCGCGGTGATTGGCTTCGAGCAATCGCTGAAACATCTTCTCGCGGTCCGCGACCCTCGCCAGCGTGAAGTACCGCCCCTTCAGCTTCGGATAAACTGTCAGCACCAGCGATTGATCTTTTCGAACCTCTACGTACAGGTCGAGCCTCTCAGCGTTTTTGTTCTCGCTGCGTGGAACAACCAAGGCGTCGAGGTTCTTTGGATGCGGCACATAGCGCAGTCCCATCTTGTCGAGATACCCCCGCAGCGTCGCCGTAGTGATCCCTTGCTGCTGCGCCCCGCTCGCTCCACCTGCGAGCACCGCGGCTGCCAGAACCGAAATGGCAATTCGCCTTTTCATTAACAATGCAACTCCGAGCTAACTTCGCGCGATCCGTTTAACGCACCGCGATCGCCTTCTGCTCAAGCTCTCCAACCTATCATCGGGGCCAAAGTCAATTCAAGCGACGGCTCTGATCGGTAGTTAGTTTGATTGTCCGACAAACTTCAGTTTGTTTCCGGTTTCTAGTTTCTGGTTTCTAGTTTCTGGTTCTGGTTCTGGTTTCTGGTCTCGGTGCTGGTCTAGAGCCAGATTGGAGCCCGGCAAACCAGAAACCACAAACCAGAAACCACACTCACAGCACACTAAACACATCCAACGCGTATTGAACCCGGCCGAACGGCGCAGAGACTTGAACGCCTTGAACCATGTCTCGCACCTCCAGCAATGTTTCACGCGCGATCGCCAGTCCCTCCTCGCGCGCGGCGTCCTTATCGGTGATTCGTTCCATGCGCTTCAACACCGACTTGGGCACTACAACGCCGGGCA
>JBGQGO010000159.1:0-10482 GCA_041497455.1 Blastocatellia bacterium
CGGGTTCGCGGCCACGATGCGGCCGGCTTGCTCCCCTTCCGCCTCGAAAATCATGATCCCGTCCGTAGCCGACTCGAAGAGGGTCTTATAGCGCTCTTCGCTCTCTCGCAGGGCTTGCTCTGCTCGTCTACGCTCGGTGATGTCAGTTGCCAGCACTAACTGGGCTCGCGTCCCTGTGAACATGAGGGAGTGTGAGGTTATCTCTACGTCGATGATCGTTCCATCTTTCTTGCAGTGCCGCCACCTGCTGGCCATCAATTTTGACTCGCCGTTAACCAGCGACACCGCATCAAGGAGTGTGGGGATATCTTCGGGCGGCCGAATATCCCGGATCGTCATCGCCAGATACTCTTTCCGCGAATACCCGTAGTGATGAATTGCGGCTTCATTGACCGCAAGAAAAGAAAGCGTTTCCAGGTCATAGACCCACATCGGTTGCGGGTTACTTTCGAACAACAGCCGGTAGCGCTGTTCTGACTCTTGCAGGGCCTGCTCTGCCTGCTTGCGTTCGGTGATGTCGCGGACCGTGCCGCGGAAGCCGACTATCTCACCGTTCGAGCCTCGCCGGAGCAAAACGGAAGTCTCAAGAAATCTCCTCACACCCTCAAAGGTGACAATCTCATATTGGAATCCTTCAAGCGGTTCCCCCGTGCGATAGACCCCGCCGAAAGCCTGAAACACTCTGGCTGCCGTTTCCGGATCGGTGTACTCACGGTGGCTGAGTCCGGCCAATTTTTCGGCGGGAGTCCCGACGATTCTGCTGAGGGAATCATTAAAAAACGTCAGGTTCCCAGCGAGGTCGACTTCGTAGTAACCCTCCTGGATGCTCTGTAGAATGGTCCGGTATTTCTCCTCGCTTTCGCGAAGCGCTTCCTCCGCCCGCAGGCGCTCGGTTATGTCACGCGCCATTCCTCGCACTATCGGCTCGGCGACACCTTCGGTGCGCAGCGTGTTCCTGTATTTGATAACTCGCGCTTCGCCGGTGATGGTCCGAACCTTCATAAACCCCTCGGCGACACCCTGGGTTCGGACTGCGTGGAGGTACTGTTCGAACTCACTCCGCAACTCAGGCACGAGCAGGTCTCGAAGATTCATCTTCAATACAGCTTCTACGTCATAACCCAGAACCCTGGCGGCCCACTGGTTCACCGAAAGGATTCGTCCTTCCAGATCGTGGGTGCACATCAGGTCCCGGCTGTGCTCAACCAGATCGCGGTAGCGGTCCTCGCTTTCGCGCAGCGCCTCCCCTACCCGTCTGCTCTCGGTGACGTCGCGAACGGTACCGCGGAACCCGGATATCTGGCCGGTTGAATCTCGCCTGAGTGAAACTGAAGTCTCCAGGAACTTCTTTACGCCATCCGGTCTGACAATCTGATACTGCAACCCTTCAATCGGCTCCCCTGTGCGAAACACTCCATTGTAAGCCCGATACACCGTGCTTGCTGTTTCGGGGTCGGTGTACTCCCGGTGGTTGAGGCCCTGCAGTCTCTCTGCGGGGATCCCGATGATTCTGGACAAGGAATCATTGAAGAACCTGAGGGTGCCGCTTAGGTCGACTTCAAAGTAGCCCTCCTGGATGCTCTGTAGAATGGTCCGGTATTTCTCCTCGCTTTGTCGAAGTGCGTCTTCCCATCCCTTGCGCTCGGTTACGTCGAATGCGGTCGTGAGCACGGCCGGTTCGCCATGAAAACGAATAAGGCTCGCGGTGAGATCAAGCCATCGCGGCTCGCCGCTCTTGGTTTGGATCTTGATCTCGGAGCGTGGGGAGAGGTCCTCACCTTCTTGGCGCAGCGCGGAGCGCTCCTTCATTGCTTCTCGGAAGTCCGGGTGCACGATGTCCCAGATGTCCATGTCCATCAACTCATCACGTGTGTAACCGGAGATTATTTCGGCCGCGGGATTCAGATAGACATGCTTAGAGCCCTGGTAAATGAAGATCCCGGCGGAAACACTTTCGGCAAGCGAACGAAACACCGCCTCACTCTCTCGTAGCGTCTCCTCGGCTTGCTTGCGTTCGGTGATGTCGCGTGAGTTGATTATTACCTGGGCCGCGCCTGATTCGTCCCGCACCAGCCTTCCGAAAACCTCCAGAGTCCGCCAATCGCCGCTGTTGTGTCTGAAACGAAGCTCCAGAGACTCCACGCAGTTGCCCGGCTCACTGGTTCTGGCCCTGAGCAAAGACGTCGCCGTAACATCGTCGGGATGTGCGAACTCACTGAGGTTCCTTCCTACCAGTTCTTCAGCCTTGTAGCCGAGCACACGCTCGACGGAAGGGCTCTCGTATCGAATCGTTCCGTCGAGATCGACGATAGTGATGACGTCAGATGCGTTTTCGATCAGCGACCGGAAATGTTCTTCGCTGTGCCGCAGCAGCTCAACCGCTTGCTTGCGCTCGGCAATCTCGTCCTGGAGTTCCTTTGTGCGTTCTTCGACTCTTCGCTCTAATTCGTCGCGCGCGGTCTGAAGCCTGGCGTCCCGTTCCTGGATCTGACCGAGCATCTCGTTGAAAGCATCGATCAGTTGGCCCATTTCATCGTTCCCGTGCTTGACCGCGCGAATTGTGTAGTCCTTGTCGACTGACACGGCCCTCGCGGTCTTCGCCAGGTGTGAGATCGGGTCGGAGACAAGGCTTTGAAGTCTCGACGACAAGAGAAAAGCCACCAGCAATGAGCCAAAAAGAACCGCGGCCACGACGCCGGCATACCTATTGAGACGAGAGCGGAACGCATCGAGGTTCGATATCAAATAAACGGTTCCGATGGTTTCACCATCAAGACCTATCGTTTCGGAAGCGATCAGGTATCCGTCCGTGAAAACGACTCGAGATCGCTGTTGCACGGTGAGCGCGAGGTCGCCACTTTCGCCATCACGAACGTATTCGGCGAACAGGTCCGAATCGCTCGCATAGATGCGGGCTCGGACGATGTTCGGTTTTGCGGTGAGTGCCGACAAAACGTCTTTGGCGGAGTCACGGTCGTTGAAGGTGAGCGCCGCAGTACTGTTCGTTCCGATAACCTTCGCAAGGGTGGACAGATCGCTGGCCATCGATTGACGGAAGACGACCAGGTCATAGGCGACGAAGGCTGCGCTGGCGACGAGCAGCGCCACGCTGGTCGTCACCATGATGACCAGCTTAAGCTTGCGGTTGATCGACGTATTTCGTAGCAGGCGCATACCGTGTCCCGGACTAGGTCCTTATTACTCGAGCGAGGCTAAGCAGCTTGGCGCTGATCTTCAGCCCCGCCCTCTCGGCGGACGTTTGATTGATTTCGAGTCGGAGCTTGCCGTCCACAATTGTGAAGTTGATGATCCCCCCCCACTGGGCGAAGCTCTCAGTCTCTCCGACCGTCAGGGCGCCTGGACCCGCCGCAGCCAGTGTCTGCCGAATTCTGTCTCTCTCCGACGATCTGACGAAGACTATGTGGCAGTAGGTTAGCGCCTTGAAGTTTGGGAATCGCTTTACAACCAGGCGCCTGCCGTTTGCGGTCTTGCCATTGATCATCTGCTCGATCACGCCGCTATATCTGTCATCGCCGACCACACCGATGATGAGAGGAGAACTGCCATCGGCAAACGCTTGGGAGGGCCATTCGACGAACTTCACGAAGTTAAAAAGAAATGCAGCTTTGGCCTCATACTCGTTGAGCACCTGGGCTTGAGCATTTCGGGATACCGCGCACGTCGCAATAACGAAAACGAGCGCAACAGTTCGCCAGCATTTCGATGGTACTCTAATAAGAAGTGCCTCTCCTAAACCGTCCGGATAGCCTCGAAAATCATTAATCGTCACGATCAGTACCTTGCCCGAGGCTACCGGCTCCCGCCGAATCCATAGGTGAGCTTGAGTCGCCAGCTCCGGCCGTCTTGTTGTATGGACTGCTGCAGATGTTCTACCGCTCCTGGATCGGCGTTGTATGTGTTGAACAGATTGTAGGCGCCGACTGAAATATCGAAACGCTTCAAGACTTTTTGACTAAGCAACGTGAGATTAGCCAGGAAGGAGCCGTCCACGTTCGTCCCGGCGAGTGTTCTCCTTCTGCTTGTGTACAAGCCCTCGAACCCGGCGAAGAGTCTCCTCCCGGCCAGAGGCGCGATCAGGTTCATTTTCATCAGGTGGGTCGGTGAGTTGGAGAGTATGTCACCCGTTTGCTCGCTCGTAGACTTCTGCAGCGTATACGCCACGCGACCCTCGAATCCGCTGGACCATTTTCCTTCGACCTCAAGCTCGAGACCCTTACCCTGAACGGCTCCTAGATTGGCGTACTGGATTTCACCGTTGGAATCCACTTGTTGGTTTATGAGTTCCCGAATTCGGTTGAGATAGCCGGAGGCCGACAGCCGGAAGTGCCTGCCGATGTACTGCTCCAGGACCACCTCGGTAGTCTTAATCGTCTCCGGATTCAACGGCGGCCCGGTAATGTTGGAGGTGTTGTAGTACGACTCGAAGTAATTTGGTGGACGGAATGCCTGGCCGTATAGCAGCTTCAGCGACGTCTTCTCTTGCGGCGTATAGATAACGGCAAATCGCGGGTTGGTAGTGCCGCTAAATGTGTCGTAGTGGTCGTATCGCACTCCGGCATTGATAATAATGTCTTTCCGGAGTCTGAATTCATCCTGAGCGTAGAGCGCCCATACTTTGGACTGGCGCCGGTCATCGAGGTACTGGTAAAACGGAACGGCGTCATAGTTTTTCTGATCCTGTTGCAAGTTGTCGCGGTAGTCCAGGCCCAGCGTGACCCGATGCTTTTCCAGCAACCGCTTCGAGGCATTCAGCTCGGTCCCCCACCACGCGGAGCGAGTGACATCCTTGTTCTCCACGAACGGAGGTTTACCTTCCCCGGCATAGTCGTAAACATAGTTCCCATAGTAGAGGTAGCGGTTATATGAGAGCCTGCCCGTCACATCCCACTTGTTTTGGAACGTGTGCGCGTATTGCAGTTCAATGAATCCATTCACATCGGTGGTTTGAGTCCTGGGGTCGTTGAATACTGTGCCGTATGCCGCGGTGGGTATGCCCTTTTCTCTTGAGCCGTAGACGGCCTGGAATCGGAAGTCGCGAAACGAAAGATTGCCAAGAAGGCTGTGGTATTGGTCGTGGTCCGCGTCTACCGCAAATCCATTGTTGGTTGATGGGTCAGCGAACTCACTGTAGAAGAGCCGATGCTGGCCAGCGCTGTCATAAAACGAAGCGGATAGCAGCATGTCCAAACCGTTCCTGAAACTCTCGCCGTAGCTAACGCGGCCCTTGTAAGTACCGAAGCTGGCAGCTTCAAAAGAAACGGCCGGCCCTTTTAGATCGTGGCCGCGCTTGGTCACCACGTTGATCACGCCGAAGAAGGCGCTGCCGCCATACAACGAAGAACTCGGACCCCGAATCACTTCCACTCGCTCAATCAGGTCGACGTCGATCGGAAACTCGGTCCCTATGTAGGCGCCATCGTAGACGTTGTCATTGAGCCGATGACCATCCACCAGCAGCAGCATCCTGGTGTTGTAATCTCCCGGGCGAGCGAAGCCACGGACGCCGATGTAGCTGTAGTTCCGGTCGTTGCTGATATACACGCCACGCACGCTTCGCAAGATATCGGCCAGCGTGCGGTACCCGTACTTTTGGATATGGTCGGCGGTAACAATGCTTATCGAAGAAGGCGCCTCGGCCACCGTCTGCCACTGTTTTGATGCGCTGTAGATCTCGGCTTTCATCAGCTCCTCGAGACTGAGCTGCGTGGGGTCAGCCGGCTGCGCAGGCTTCTTGTCTTGCGCGCCGGCTATGCCTATGCAGATGAGAACGATCGCAGACAGGACGAGAGTCTCGGTGAGGCATCGCGACAGAGCGACGGCGGCTTGACGAGAACACCAATGCCCAGCAGCACCGATCATTGCTCGTGACCTTTGACTCACGCGCTCGCCGAGCAAATTGCTAAAGCGCATCTGATGGCCCTCCTCCCACACTGAATCGGTTGAAATGCGCATGTCTCCTCCACGATGGCTGGTCGCAACCAGTGTGCTGTTGCGCCGCAACTGTAGCCTTCGCCGGGCATCGGCCATGAATCTGCGCAGCCACTTGCCACGGCAGTTTGGAATCGAGTCCTCGAACCGCATGTTGTGGACCTCCGTTCGTGTTACCGGGAAGACAACTCAGCCGAGAATCTGGCGTGCTTTCCCAACTTCCGTTTGGCAACCAATGTGCCCGCTGCTTCGCTTCATCCGTCTCATTCGAAAGGTTGAGCACAAGTGAGTTAGGCCTTCGCCTTCTGCATCGCGGCTTTGTGCCGGCGCCAGCGGGCGAGGAGATTCGCGACAGAGTTGTGTTAAAGGTGGGGACTGAAGGGACAGCGCTTTTGCGCGGTCTCTTAAGAGCAGCCGGCGGCGATAACCCGAAAGAGCGATGCGGCGCGGCGACTAATCAGCGAGGGTAGTGGGATTGGAACAAACTCTTCAGCACAGGCTCCGCTGAAGGCTCATCGCGATTCACTTATCGGAGTCCGGAGTGTCTCACGGGTTCGGCTGAGATAGAAAATTAGCGTTTCCCCGTTGGGCCGCGATAGCAAGCATTTGGTTCAGATTCTCTTTGCGTGCGTCTTCCTCGATTTGCTGCTACGGTCTGAAATCCTACTGCGGAAGATCTGTGTTTTGCAACTCACTTTTTTTAGTGCAATCCCCGCAGGAGTATAGTAGAATGCCGCTGGTCCGGGAGACACACACATCACCCAGGCCGCCGGGCATCCGGGCGGTTAACAGTAGAAATATTGAGTGTGGGCTAAATAACGGCTAAAAAACTACGCCCGCAATCTGGTCCACACGAAGAGCGCGAACAGCAGCATCAGCGCGCCCGACCCGAAGTCGAGCTTCGGATCACTGCTTACTGGAGCACCTTGATCCGAGGAGGTGTCGTCCTGGTCCGAGACCCAGTTAGCGCTTTGACCACGGGACTCTTCGCCCGGGTCGCAGGAGCAGCCCGGGGTTCCGCATTCGCACCAACTGCCAAGTAAGGTATGCCCGGCAAGGGCAACACTGGCGGCGAACGGAGAGGCTTTCATGGACTTATTACCGATTGAAGGCGAAAACCACATCGGCATGCTGAGTATGCAGAGTGCTGCGAGCAACAATCTTATTCTCACTGATTCTTCCTCCTTTGGGCCTTTGGCTGAAGTAGCGAAACGCTTCAGTCACGGCGGATTTTATCAGGTAATCGCGCGGACTCTAATTGCGGACTTCCGGACCTCTCAAGCGCTAAGCGGCTTCGCGACAAAACTGGCTTCGATTGCCGATCAGGCCTACCTGCGCCGTGAGTTTGATCTCGTCGCTTATGCGGGGCGTCTCTTATTGAGCTTGGGTCTGTCGCGCCAATCGGAGAGTGTGGGACATTACTACCAGGCGCTGAGTCTCAGCCGCAGCGCCCGCGGCGACATTGCTGGCGCAGACTCACTGTTTCAACAAGTCGGAGACGATGCTTCCTTCCAGTACAGGGCCAGAGCGATGCTCGCTCTCGGAACTAACTCCGTTGCGGTTAGCGACCTGCACCGCGCAGCGTCGTTCTACCGAGAAGTGGTTAAGCTCCTAACCCAACAACGTATCTTCGATCCGATGACCTTGTACGTCGCGAGCCGAATGACCGCGGTTATTAGAGCCATGGACCGCGATCACCGGGGCGCGCTAGCTCATCTGGAGAAGATGTTTCCTCTCGCTCGCATGGCCAGCTCGGTTCAGCCATATGCCTACTACGATTATTTGAACACTCTTGCGGTGGAGCTCACTGAGGCAGGAAGACTAGAAGAAGCTCGGAACGCATCGCGAATCGTGCTTGCATCGCCGTTCGCTCGTGCGTATCCTGAGTGGCGCGAGACGCGCGAGGAGATCGAACTCCGGGGATTGCGTGCGTCTCGCGCCGTTGTGGCTTTCAAGCAGAGGATATCTGAATCTGAGAGCCGCCTGTCCCACGAGTTGGGCGCCAATCACAGCAGGCCGGTTGGTGATCCGACAGCATCCGAACCAGGGAAGCTTCTGCGCCTGCCCGTCCCCGAGCGCGCGAGGAACCTCGCAGCCGAGTCATCTCCCGCGAGCCAACCGGCGCGCGTCCTCGACATGCAAGAGTGGAAGAACAAAATGACGAAACAAGACGAAAGGCCTCACAGGCCAGCGACAAACGAAGAAAAAGAGGCGAGACTCAAGGACCTGCAAAAGCTGCAGTCAAGGGAAGTGCTAATAAAGATCATGGAAAATCTCGGCGATGAGCGCATAAGTGACAGTCAGTTGCTGAGGGCCCTCATGATCCTGGAGGACCTTGAGCCAGACGAGAATCCTGGGGCCTAAACGGGTTTAGTCTTCCGGCGCGGCTTCCGCTTAGTCGAGCCCAGCCTCTTTATCAGCCCGAGCAAGCTGGCCCTCTCCTCAGACGACAAGCTCACCACCCCATCAAGAATCTGGATCACGTCGGGACTGGCCACAGCCTTTTGAACAGTCTCCAAAAGCATCAGAGCGTCCGTAGCATTGCCGCGCTGGTTGTCCACGCCCTCGGGCCGGCCAGATGCAATGTGAAACAGGTTATCTAGGTCCACACCCAGCCCGTCAGCTAAAGCCTTCAGCTTCCCCACCGACAGATTCGTCGCCCTCCCGATCGAAATACTGGCGATGTAGCCGTCGGTTATTTTTCCGCCCGACCTCCGCTGAACCTCCTTTTGGGTCAAGCGGCTCAGCTTCATGACTCGCTTCACGTACGCACCTAAATCGTTTCGTGGCATATCGCTCTCCAGGTAGAAGTCAGGCTGAAGCCTGAACTTTATGCGCTTTGGTAGATGTATCTTCGGATCGGCGAGATTCATGTCGACGCTTGCCAACCAGATTCAGAACAAGTTGGAGCACTGTCCAATTAGACGCGGGTTCACGCCGTTCTCACCGGCTACATTTTTAACACGCGTGGCCTCGGTTGCTCAAGCTCAATCATTCACTTGAAAACAAAACCGCGAATTCTCATGGCGCCGCTCAAAAACCGTGCTCACGGGCAGGTGTCAACTCCATTTGGTTGTAAGCCACGTGGACTATGCTCAAGAGGGTTCATAGATACAACGCTTTCTTCGCCGAGGGCTCCTGGCGCCGAGAGAAAGCTCATCTTGCCGAGGTTCGGGATTCCTCCAGCGATGAATAGTCGATGTGACTTTTCTTAGTTTTTGTCCAGCACTTCGCGGACCTTGCGCGCCAGAGTCGCGGGAGTGAAGGGCTTCTGTAGGAACGCCGCATCCGCGCCCAGCACTCCGTACCGCACGATTGCGTCGTCGGTGTAGCCGGACATAAAAAGCACCTTCATCTCAGGCTGCAGCGATGCCACCAGTTGCGCCAGCTCGCGCCCGTTCGCGCCGGGCATCACTACATCGGTTAGCATCAGGTGAATTCGGCTTTCGTGCTCCTCGCATATCCGCCAAGTGTCGTCGCTCCCCGCCGCTTCGAGAACCACGTACCCATACATCTCCAGGATCCTGCGCGCGAGCTCGCGAACAGAGCCCTCGTCTTCGACCAACAAGACAGTTTCGGACCCTTGGAGTGATTCGCTCTGTGAGACTCGTGGCTCGCGTTTCTCGCCGGCTTCCTCTAGGCGTGTCAGGTAGACCTTGAAGGTAGTTCCTTTTCCCGGCTCACTGTATAGGCCGATGTGGCCCCCGCTTTGATTGACGATGCCGTACACAGTGGAAAGACCCAGACCGGTTCCCTTGCCCTGCTCCTTTGTTGTGAAGAAGGGCTCAAAAATATTCGACTGTGTTTCCTTATCCATTCCACAGCCGTTGTCGCTGATCGCCAGCACCACGTGTGGGCCTGCACGCGCATTGATGTGCTCGGCGGTGTAAGACTCGTCCAGCTCAACGTTGAACGTTTCGATGGTCAGCGTCCCCCCATCAGGCATTGCATCGCGCGAGTTCACCGCAAGGTTCATTATGATCTGTTCGATCTGGCCGCGGTCTGCCTTCACAAAGCCGATGTCCGGACCGAGGCTGGCGGCGAGCACGATGTCCTCGCCTATGAGCCGCTCAAGCAGCTTCGCGATATCGGCCACCACAGCGTTCAGGTCCAGTACTTGAGGCTGGAGCACCTGCTTGCGGCTGAAGGCAAGGAGTTGGTTCGTCAGCCCGGCGGCGCGCTGCCCGGCTCTCTCTATTTCCTCGATCTCTCTGCGCATCGGGTCTTCCCGATGCAGCCGCCCGAGGGCAAGCTGGCTATATCCGATTATCGCGGTCAGCAGATTGTTGAAGTCGTGCGCCACACCGCCCGCCAGCCTCCCAACCGCCTCCATCTTCTGCGCCTGGCGGAACTGCTCTTCGAGGTGTTTGCGTTCAGTGATATCCGCGATGACCACCACACTCCCGTTGATGGCGCCCCTGCCGTCGATCAGCGGCGCGGCGGAGAGACTGACATCGATCAAAGATCCGTCTTTTCTCATCCGCGTGGTTTCGAAGCCCGTAAACGTCCCGGCCTTGCGCGTGATATCGAGAG
>JBGQGO010000160.1:0-10478 GCA_041497455.1 Blastocatellia bacterium
CTAAGTGGCGCACGATACAATTTAGCAGGGGAGGCCATTTTCCATTTTCCATTTTCCATTTGTCATTTGTAATTTGTCATTTTTCATTTGCCGTTGAAGTGGCGATGCTCCGACTGCCTCTGGGTAACAAATGACAAATGACAAATGGAAAATGGAAAATGGAAAATGCAATTGTTCTCTCTCTCGAGTTCACTTTCACTTAGGAGACCAAATGGACCTCACGCTCAGGAAAATGCTCCACAACGTAAGCGCGCTGACTGACTTGGCAGCCGAGATCAGCTCGACGCACAACTTCGAAGAGGTCACGCGCGCGTCGCTTCACACTTTGCTTGGCGCGCTCGCGATCCCACGCGGCGCGATTGCGCGGTACACGACCAAGCCTCGCCAGTTAAAGATCGTGGCCGCAAAAGGACTCGCCGGAGCCGTCGGCCAGCGGATTGCGCTCGACCGCGATGAAGCCGAGCACCTCACCACGCGCACGCAGCCGATATCGATTCACGCTGAAAGCGACGGGCTCGCGCAGTTTGTCGAGCGCAACGGCGATGTGCTCAAGCACCTGCGAGCGCACATCTCAGTGCCGATGATCGCGCGCGGCGAGTTGATGGGTTTGATATTCCTGTCCGAGAAGTTCACTCGCGAGGAGTACACCGGCGAAGACATCGAGATCATCGGCGCGATCTCGCGAAGCATCGCCATCGCTTTCTACAACCACCGGCTGATGGTCTTGCACAAACGCAAAGCCGAAGAGAACCGGCGGCTCTATGCCGAGATGCACCAGATCTACCGCGACACGGTTCGCGCGTTCGGCGCGGCTATCGACTTGAAAGACACATACACCAGCGGCCATTCCGGTCGCGTCGGGCGCTACGCCGAAGCCATCGCACGCGAGATGGGTCTGACCGGACTCGAGCTCGAGCATATCGAAGTCGCAGGCTACTTGCACGACATCGGGAAGATCACGGTCGATCGCGCGATCATCAACAATCCTCTCCCGCTGACCGATAAGGAATTCGGCGAGCTGAACAAGCACGTGACAACCGGCTTCGAGATACTGTCGAACATCCGCCGCCCGTGGGACGAGATCGCTTATATGACCAAGTGCCATCACGAAAAGGTCGACGGCACCGGATATCCGCAGGGTCTACGCGGCGACGAGATACCGCTCGGCTCAAAGATCGTGACGCTAGCCGATTCATTCGACGCGATGATGACCGATCGCCCTTATCGGTCCCGGCTGACGCTCGAACAGACGCTATCGGATTTGAGAAAGCACACGGATAAGCAATTCGATGGAGAAGTAGTAGCGGCGTTCTGCCGTCTGTTGTTGAAAGAGATCAACGGCACAACTCGCCAGCGGGTGTTCATTCCGATGATAGGTTTAAAGTTCGATCGAGTAGCGATCACAGCAACGCTGGACTCGATGCTTGCAGAGTTGGAGGGAACGCGGCCACAGTACCGCTCGGCGGCGTCGTGACCTCAGGTTTGTAACTTTGTTAATGCGTTTGGAATCCCCAACGATAGTTGGGATCATTCAAGTCCAGCCTACATCGACACGGGCCTGCTCTTTTGGAATACCCCCAACGGCAGGTTGGGGATCATTTACGCCAGTCTACAACAGCGCCGGAGCGGGCGCGTCTCCCGCAATCCCCCAACCGGAAGGTTGGGGATCTTTCACTCCTGCCTACACCACGGCAGCCAGCGCGTCTCCCGCAATCCCCCAACCGGAAGGTTGGTGATCTTTCACTCCTGCCTACAAGCACCGCAGCGGCGCGTCTCCCGCAATCCCCCAACCGGGAAGTTGGGGATCTTTCATTCCTGCCTACAAGAGGGTCGTCACCGCCAACGCTTGCTTAGCATACTTCACAAAGCTATCTTTCCTCGATGTTGCTGGACCCGTTCACAGAACTTCAATGGGCTTACCAACTCCACTACTACATCTGCTTTCGCATGCGCTGGCGCCGCGAGGAGCTCGGCGAAGCCAACCGGGAAACCTCGCTCGCCCACCTGTTGGCAGAGGTCTGCGGCAACCACGACTATCACCTCTTACAACACAAGGTCTACCCGGATCACCTGCGTTGCCTTCTCAGCCTCAAGCCGGATCAGTCGATCTCGGTTGTGATCAACAAGCTCAAGTCAAACATCTCGCGCGAATTCTGTTTGGAATTCCGTCTTGAGCTGCCGTTGTGGGCCACCGGTTACCTGGCGCGTAGCGTCGGACGCGTGCGCATTCAGGCGGTGAAGCAATACCTGGCTCATCAAGCCGAGCATCACGGCTATAGCACGCGGGTGAGTCCGCCCGTTTTTCGTTATCGCAGCGATCAACCGGCTGCCCTCCGCGCCGCACATGCGGTGTTTGATCTGAACTACCATCTGGTCTTCGCTACCCGCTATCGCCGTAGCGTCTTTGGTTCGACGCTTGGGGGTGAACTCGTGGACTACTGGCTGAAGGTCGTGGGGAAACGAGGCTTCGCCTTGGATGAGGCAACCGTACTTCCCGACCACGTACACATGCTGCTCAGGATTGCGCCAAAGACAAGCATAGAAGAATGCGCGCTTTCGTTGATGAACAACAGCCAGCACTGGATGGAAAAATACCACAAGAGAGCGCTTATGCAAGCGGAGATCGATAGTGTATGGCAACCGTCGGCTTATGCCGGAATATGCGGCAAAGTGACTACGGCGATGGTGAAGGCGTTTCTCGGCAGCGGGTGAGCAGGCTGGCGTGAAAGATCCCCAACCTTCCGGTTGGGGGGATTGCGGGAGGCGCGCCGGATGTCTGCTTGCAGGCTGGAGTGAAAGATTCCCAACCTTCCGGTTGGGGGATTGCGAGAGAGGCGTCAGGTGTCTGCTTGTAGGCTGGCCTGAATGATCCCCAACCTGCCGGTTGGGGGATTGCGGGAAGCGCGCGTCCGGTGTCTGCTTGTAGGTTGGGGTGCTTTCACTTCGGACTACAGGGAAACGGGGCCGCGGCTCCCAGCAATCCCCCAACCGGAAGGTTGGGGTGCTTTCACTTCGGCCTACAGGAAACGGGGCCGCGGCTCCCAGCAATCCCCCAACCGGAAGGTTGGGGTACTTTCACTCCGGCCTACTGTCGGGGCGGCGGCTCCCCGCAATCCCCCAACCGGAAGGTTGGGGATATTTCACGCAAGCCTAAGCGCGGGAACGCAACGGACCGTCGCGAAAGGACCGAGCCGCTTTGTGTAGGCTAGCGTGAAAGAACCCCAACCTTCCGGTTGGGGGATTCGCGCGGAGCCGTCGCCGGTTTCCTGTAGGCTGACGTGAACGATCCCCAACCTCCCGGTTGGGGTTTTCACACAATCTCCCGCAGCGCGTGTGGGAGGTTCGAGAGTCTGATCGCGCGCACGCCGCTGATTGTCAACTTGCTCACCAAGTTGAACCGGGCGTACCATTGGCCCGCGCGGGTTCACTCACACGGTTTTCTCGAATTGGCGCCCGAGGCCGGAAGCATGGCTGACGATTTCAAATACGACGTATTCCTGAGTCACAGCTCGAAGGACAAGGATGTCGTTCGCGCCATCGCGGAGCGGTTGCGGGCGGACGGCCTGCGTGGGGAGACTTAAGGGCGAAAAAAGCAGCGCGGACATAAAGGCCGAGGAGAGAGACGCCGCTGTCAGACTGTTCACCATCGCGGAACTTCACGAGGGGTTCGTCGCTCACTTTGGGGAGAAGATTCCCTTGGATGAATGCATCGCGTACGTGCAACGGCTCGAAGCCACGGACGCGGTCGATCTGCTGCTTTTCCACACCACTGGAGCGGAGCCGCAGCCAGAGACACTCGTGTTGCTCGATCCCACGCGGGTGGACGCGTATGCGAGCGCGCTCCTCGTGGCAGCAAAGGACGAACCTGATGGACCGGGTCACTTGCTGGAATCCAGAGTTCGCAAGGCGGAGTTCAAACTCGACCGGGACGAGCGGCTCGCGGACGGCGAGTCCGAAGGACATGTGCTGTGGTTCGTGATGGAGAACTTGTTGTCCCGCGATCTGGCATTGCGCGAGCGGATCAAGGGCGAAGACTACATTGTGTTTCCCTCACAGTGCACCGCGGAGCTGAGGTTCCCTGGTGTCGCTGCTTTCGGCGTTGCGTTCGGTTTCGCCGGTCCGGTTCGGAGTATCTATGCCACGCTCATCGCTCAGCTCGCACATTACGAGGGATTCAAGAAGCGCGAGTTCTTTCAAGACGCCGCCGCCTACCGCGCCGAGGCGGGCGGGCGCTGCCTCGTCCGTCTGCGCGACCACGGGCACGGCCAGGGCGAACTCGAAGTGTTGTTCGAGAGAGAAACACCAGCGGATGTCCGGCAGGGCTTCATCGAATTCGTCAGCAAGCATCTGGAGTCAAAGAGCACTCCTGGCAGTGTGACCAAACGCCATGCATATCACTGCGCGAATAAGGAATGCCGGAATCCATTCGAAGACCGCGTTGAAGGCTCGGCTGGATGCGCGGAAGAAGAATTTGCTCTGCCCCATTTGCGAAGAGAAAACTCCGCTCTATGATCTGCTTGCTTCGCCGACGGCTGCGGCTGAATCAGTCGCTGCACAGATTGGTACCGACGCCAAAGCTGGTCGGCAGCGAATGACAGCAGCCTTCGTCATCAAGGCCAAGGAAGCGCAAGGGAAATTCGACGTCTTCCTGAGCCACAACTCGAAGGACAAGGCGTCGGTGGAGAAGATCGCCAAGCGTTTGCTCAAGGTTGGAATTCGCCCATGGTTGGACAAATGGAATCTTGCCGCGGGCGATTCGGTTTCAGATGCGTTGGAGCAGGCCATCACAACCATTCATTGCGCAGCATTGTGCTTTGGACCAGCCGACATAGGCAGGTGGCACATCCTGGAGGTCAGGGCCTATGTGGAGAGATGGGCGAGTGGGGACGCGCGGATGATTCCGGTTATCTTGCCTGACGTGGAGCAGACACCCGAACTTCCGATCTTCGTACGCCAGACGGTGTGGGTGGATATTCGCGACTGGGAGAAGGATCGGGACGACGGCTTTTACCGGTTGGTCTGCGGAATCTTAGGGAAGGCTCCAGGTGATTCGCCGATGAAGAGGTTTGGCGTTCGCGATGTGGCCGATTGGCAGGGGACGGGATCCTAGTCTTGGGCCACACCTTCGTACCTTGGGATCTGATGTGACGCCGTAGAGCAAGAGTAGCTTCTGCCGTCCGAGACGACGCCATGAAACGATGAAGGAGTTCGTAGTTCGGCCTTTAGGCGGAAGTTCGTATTCTGGTTTCGCGGGCTAAACATTACAAACTTCCGCCTGAAGGCCGAACTACGAACTCGCGTTGCGTGGGTCAGCCTCGTGAATGACTATCTGCAGCGCTGATATAGTTCCGAAGTGGAATCGAAATCATGAACAAGAGACTGACTCTGGGTCCCCCTATCGACGCGCTGCTTGATCGGCTCTACGCACAAAGCGGCAGCCAAAACGAAGCGCTTGCAGCTTATTTCTCGGCTCGCGCACAAGAAGCCGACTTCGATTGGAATGCGTTCGACGCGCGAACCAATCAGTTCCTCAGCGACAAGCTCGTCGCGCTCGATCGCGAGAAGGCTGAGTTCTGCTATCAAATTTGCCGCGCCCTGCGCGCAAAGCGAGTCGTCGAAGCAGGAACATCGTTCGGGGTTTCGACTCTCTTTCTTGCAGCCGCGGTGAGAGACAATGTGCGCGCCGCTTCGAGCGACGCGCGCGGAAAAGGCGATGGCGGAGGAGCCGTCGTGATCGGCACCGAATATGAACCGGAAAAAGCTAAGGCCGCGCGCGCTAATTTCGCCGAAGCGGGCTTGTCGGATTTCATCGACTTGCGCGAAGGCGATTTGCGCAAGACCTTAGTGGACGTCGGCGCGCCGGTCGATTTCATGCTGATCGACATCTGGACGCCGATGGCTCGTCCGGCGCTCGAATTAGTCGCACCGTGCTTGCGCGAAGGCTCTGTCGTCATCGCCGACAACACCGCTCAATTCCCCGACTCATATCGCGACTATTTTGAGTTCATCAACGATCCGCCGAACCGCTTTCGCACCATGACGCTGCCCTTCGAGGGCGGTCTGGAGTTCACCGTTCGTGGCGATTGACCACAAGCTGGAAAGCGGGACTGTGAGCTATGCGCATTCTCTCGTTACTTCTGTTATTCACGCTTAACGCGCTGCCGTCTTCGGCGGGACAGACTCAGCTCGCCGGTCATGCCGCCGATCTGTATCGCCAGGCGCAAAGCGGGCATTGGTACGCAGACGCCGCAAAGTTGAAACCCGACATTCTGCCCACGTCCGATGGTCAAAGCTTTCTCGTCGTGTGGAAAGCTACCAAAGCGCCAAAGCGCTGGATCGTTTCGCTGCACGGCACGCAGGGTTTCGCCACGGATGATCTCGCCGTCTGGTACCCGCACCTGAAAGATCGAGACGTGGGGTTGGTATGCGTGCAGTGGTGGCTTGGCGAGGGCGATGGGCCGTCGGCTTACTACACGCCGGTGCAGATCTACCACGAGATTGAAGTCGCGCTGCAAAAACTCGGAGTGCAGCCTGGCGCGGCGATGCTGCACGGCTTCAGCCGAGGCTCGGCCAACTCGTATGCTGTTGCCGCGCTCGACGCGGGCCGTGGCCGGCGTTACTTCTCGCTCGCAGTCGCAAGCTCCGGCGGCGTAACGCTCGATTACCCGCCGACTCGCGCGATCCTGAGCGGCGAGTACGGTCAGCATCCGTTGCAAGGCACGCGTTGGATCACAGCAGCGGGTGCGCGCGATCCACAGCCCGACCGGGCCGGAATCCCGGGAATGAAACGCACTGCCGCGTGGTTGAAGGAACAGGGCGCGACCGTCGTTGAAACGATCGAAGACCCCGACGAAGGGCACGGCGCGTTGCAACGCAACGCGAAGAATGCGCGGCGTGTGCTGGATTTCTTTCTTAGTGAAAAATAGACCACGGATGACACTGATTCGACGGATTTGCACGGATACACATTGAGGAACTTCCATGTGTAGAAACATCAAGACCCTGTTCAACTTCGAACCGCCGGTTACGGAGGACGAGATTCGAGCGGCTGCTTTGCAGTTCGTTAGAAAGGTCAGCGGCTTCAACAAGCCATCGAAAGCAAACGAGGCAGCCTTCCTCGCTGCGGTCGATGAGGTAGCCAGAATCTCCGGCAGCCTGCTGAACTCCCTCGAGACAAATGCGCCACCAAAGGACCGGCTAGAAGAGGCGGCGAAAGCGCGGGCGCGCGCCGCTCAGAGATTCTCCGCGTGAATGACTTTCGCTAAACTCGCCACCCGCGAGTGGTGGAACCAGGCGCGCTGCATACCCACTTCGTGAGAAGTGGGTAAGTGATGTTGCAGCCTACAACGAAGTGCATCAGGCGTAACGTAGGCTGAGTATGAACGATCCACCAACTGCGTTGGTGGGGATTCGGGGAGCGGCGGTTCCCGTCCCTGTAGGCTGAGTATGAACGATCCACCAACTGCGTTGGTGGGATTGCCCGTGAACACTTTTGGGCTAGCGACTTTCAGCAGCCTGCCAGGTGGCTCAACGGGCGCGCGGCGCAAGCACGTAAGCTGACACCGGGCTCTCGTGGCCTTCCTTATCGACTGACTTCACGCCGAACACAAGCTGGTCGATCGAGGTGTTCTTCAACGTGAACTCTTTCACATTGCCCGCCCAGATCTCTCGTTCCCAGTCAGGCGCGGTCGTGGAACGAACCACGACGATGAAGCCTGCAAGATCGGGCTCGGGATCGGGGTATTCCCAGCGCAGCACCGCATCGTACCCTCCACCACGGCTGAGTCCCGGACCAGTTGGCTGGCGACGCGGCGCTGCGGCATCGTCGGGGTCCGTTGGCGCTGCGACAGTAGGAGCCGCAGCCGGAGCGGTTGGGGAGGTGCTCGCTGTCCCAGTTGTAGCCGCAGCCGCAGGCGCTGGGCGCGACACGATCGGAGACCGCGGCGCTAGGGCCATCGCCGCCGCCGCGGCCGCGTTTATTCGCGTCACCTTCGCGGCATAGTTTGGCGACGTGTTGGCGAACGTGTCCGTTGCCGAGTGCTGATTCGCGAAGTTCTCGTTCGGGGTGGTTATTCGCACTCCAGCGAAGCCTTCCTGGTTGAAGGCAGTGTGATCGCCGCCACGCCCAAAGCGGTCGTAGCGAAAGATCAAATCCACGGTCATCTCGGGAAAGTATCGTTCGCCGATACGCTTCACATACCGCGCGATCTGTCTCGAAGGCGAGTCGTTCGGGTCTTCAGACATAACGAGCACGCGGCGGTTGTCGATCACTCCGTTGCCGCTCACTTCGCTGCCGATGATATCGTTGTTCAACACCGCTTGAATCGTTTGAGACTTCTCCTTGAGCCGTTTGGCCATCGCCCGTGCTCCGATAAGGCCTTGCTCCTCGCCGGCGAACGCGACGAAGACCAGCGTCGCGTCGAACTCATATTGGCTCAGCACTCGCGCGCATTCCATCACGCAAGCCGTGCCGCTGCCGTCGTCGGTCACGCCCGGCGCGACGATCTCGACCGCCTTGGCCTGATCGTTTCGCAATTCCGGCGGCACTCTCAGATTCAACGAGTCATAGTGCCCGGTGATCATGATCCAGCGGCTGGCCGCTTGCTGCATCTTACCCGGCAACACCGCGACGACGTTTCGAAGCTCGATCTCTTTCCACACTCGGCCGGCTTTCGGGATCGTGTGCGTGTCGAAGCTTACTTGGAGGCGCGGGCTGTAGCTCTTGAATTGATCGAGGATCCATTGCCGCGCCGCGCCGATGCCACGATTAGGCTGGTTGGGATCCGAGAGAGTGTTGCGCGTCTCGAAGCTTTCGAGCTTCTTCTCGATCTCCGCAATCCTGTCTGCGGAAATCTCCGAGACGATCTTTTGGATTCTCGGGTCGAGCCGCTGGGAAGGCTGGGGCTCTTCCTGAAAGCCTTGCGCTAAAAATGGGACTGCCAACAGAAGAATGATCGCGCCGATAAATGTCCGCCTCATACGTTGATCCTCCGATGAAGAGAGCTCGTAGTTCGGCCTTCAGGCGGAAGTTCGTAGCCGGTTAGCCTGGTGCCTATCCTACAAACTTCCGCCTGAAGGCCGGACTACGAACTTGCGGCTTCGCGGCTTGGCGGAAACCAACTTGACGCAAAGGCGCTAAGACGCAAAGACGCAAAGCTAGATTCGGGACTACAGACCTTTACGTATCACGACGCCTGGCAATCGTCCAGTCGTCTTGCCGTTTTCAAACACCGGCTCGCCATTCACGAACACGCGTTCTATTCCTTCTGACAAGAGCAGCGGCTCCTTGAAGGTAGAACGGTCGATCACTCGCTTCGGATCGAAGATGACCAGGTCTGCCTTCATCCCTTGGCGAATCACGCCGCGGTCGTACAGACCCAATCGCGACGCGGGAGCTGAAGTCATCTTGCGCACCGCTTCTTCAAGCGTGAGCCACACCCGCTCGCGCACGAAGCGCCCCAGCACCCGTGTGAAAGTGCCGGCGCCGCGAGGATGCCGCCCGCCCGCCTGCCCGTCGCTTGCGACCATCACCCACGGCTGGCGGTAGAAGACTTTTATGTCCGAGTCTTTCATCGACCGGCATACAACACCCGCGCCGCCGTCTTTGACTATTTGAATGTAAACGTCAACCGCCGACACACGCTGCTCGCGTGAGATTTCATCGAGCGTCTTGCCTTCGTACTCGCGGTGCGCTCTGCAGCTTGTGACCAACACATTCCCAGCGCCGCCGACATCGTCGAGTCCTTTCTTCACGGCAACCGGGTCCTCATGCCGCCGGCTTGGTATGAGCACGGTTATTGTCGACGACCAGGCATCATAAGGATAACAATCGGCGGTGATATCGACTCCACTGTGGCGCGCGGCATTGATCAGTTCGACAGCCTTTTCAGCCTGCCCCCACACGCCGACGGTTCCAAGCTTGATGTGCGAGATTTGAACCGGAAGGCCGGCTTCGCGTCCTATCGCAATTGCTTCTGCGAATGCAGCCATCACGTCGTCAGCCTCATCGCGAACGTGACTCATGTATATTCCGCGAAAGCGGGCAGCGACTCGCGCAAGCGCGATCACTTCGTCCGTAGTGCTCGGATGGCCGACGTCGTACTCGAGTCCGGTTGAGAGCCCGACTGCGCCCTCACGCATGCCCTGCTCGACCAGCTTCGCCATGTCGGCGATCTCTTTCTCGGTGGCGGCGCGATTGTAGTCTTTGCCCATCACCTGCTGGCGAACGGTCGCGTGACCGACGAATGCGAGCACGTTGACGGCCGCAGGCTGGGCCTGGCGCTTCGCGAGGTAATCCGCGATAGGCCACGGCGAGCCGCCGTCGGGTCCCACTGCGAGCGTGGTGATCCCTTGCGACACCTGGCTCACGACGGCGGGTTCTGAAGCGAGCGCGGTTTCAGAGTGGTTGTGAATGTCGATGAAGCCGGGCGCCACCACGAGGCCGGCCGCCTGGATGATTTCTTCGTCGGCTCTTGTAA
>JBGQGO010000161.1:0-10472 GCA_041497455.1 Blastocatellia bacterium
CCTTGAGGTCCACGACGCCGCCTTTACCGAAGCTTGGGATGCGAGCGCCGGTCTTGGCGTCGAGGGCAATCAGCCGATAGCCGGTCGTGACATACAGGATTCGGTCGTTGCCTCTGCCGTCGCTCCAGTACGAGAGCCCGCGGCCGGACAACTGGCGCGGAGCGTTTATGGCGCGCGCACCCTCGAACTCGGCATGAACCCACACCACCTCGCCGGTGTCCGCTTTGAGCGCGACGACCGACCTTCGCGTACCGGCTGTCGCGTAGAGGATGCCGCCGATCATGAGCGGCGTGCCTTCGAGCTTGTATTCAGGACGCGTGCCCAGGTTGTCGGTCTTGAAGCGCCACGCCACTTCGAGCTTGTTGAAGTTGCCGGCGTTAATCTGATCCAGCGGCGAATATCTCGCGCCGGTAAGATCGCCAGTGTAGTGAGGCCACTCGCCGTTCTTCGTCGAATGGAGCGGAGTCCCGTTACCGGCTGATTTGACCGGAGCGCCTTTCTTAGTTGAAGGGGCCTTCATGTTCTTGGCTGCGGACTGGCCGCGACCTTCCGTCGTAATCCAGACGAGTCCGACGGCAAGGACCAGCGACGCCGTGATGGATCGACATATTATTCGTGACATCTTTCACCTCCGTTGTGTTAGGACAGCGGCATTAGCCAGGTCAGCCCAAACAGCGCGACAGGCCAGCGACTAGAGCATAAACAAAAACAATTGCGAATCAACCGGCGTCTCTTCACCTCGTTAGCCGAACAGGCGTACAATTGGCGTCTGCTAACATCACCAACTGGAGTTCAAATATGCAAGAAGCCTCGACTATCAACTCAAGCGAGGCAGCCCTATGGGGGCGTCTTTTCGATCCAACCAGCCACGAGCTTTCTACAGACTTGGCTCGTTACATCCTTACCCTAAGGTTCCCGCAGCCGGACATCGATCGCATGCACGAACTGGCGGAGAAAGCCCGCGCCGGCTCACTGACTCTCGAAGAACACATCGAACTCGATAATTATGAGCGGGTCGGTCATGTGTTATCGCTCATGAAGTCGAAAGCCCGCAAGGCTCTCAAAAAGCTCCGCAGTGCCAACTGAGCATTGCCATGACACGGTCAAGCGCCCGCTTCCTTCTTAGCCTTTTTGACCCCGCCCACCGGAAACAACTCCTTGAACGCCGCCATGAATCTGGCCATCTCGGGTTCGGTCCCAATCGACACTCGGAGCCAGTTGTTCATCGGCTGGAACTTTCGTCCAACGAGCACCTTGCGCTTCTTGAAGTCTTCCGCGACCGCGGTTACATCCTTGCCCACGTCCACCATAAAGAAGTTCGTTTCCGACGGGATCACTTCGTAGCCCCAACCACGCAAGTCCTTAATCGTCTTCTCGCGAAGCTCGATCGTCATCTGCTTGATCTTCTTTTCGTATGCGGTGTCCTTCAGAGCGGCAACGCCCCCGTACTTCACCACGGCGTTGAGGCTGCCGCCACCGTATGTGCGCATTCTGTCGATCAGCTCTTTGGGCGCAAGCCCGTAACCGAGACGCATGCCGGCGAGCGCTGCGATCTTTGAGAACGTGCGGGTCACGATTACCGGCCGCCCTTCCTGAACGTAAGGCACGGACGTCGCGTAGTCCGAAGTCGCGACGAAATGATGGTAGGCTTCGTCGATCAGCACCGGGACATCGCCGGGAATGCTGTCGAGCAGCAGCTTGATTTCATGTTTGGGAATGATGTTGCCCGTCGGGTTGTTCGGGTTGCAGATGTACACAAAACCGACGTCGCGATAGTTCATCTTCGTCGCGCGGATGATTCCGGGAATGTCCATCCGGTAGTCTTTCAGCAGCGGAACTTTGATCGCATCGGCCTTGATGTTGGTTACGAAGCGATACACCGAATCGTAGCTGGGATCTACACCGACGACCTTCTTGTGATCAAGCGTGAAGACTTCGCCGATAATCTTCAGGATTTCGCCCGATCCCGCGCCGAGTATCACGTTCTCCTTTTTCAGTCCGTGATGCTTGGCGATGGCCTCAACGATGCCGCCGTCGGGATACTGATAACGGTTGGCATACTTGAAGGCATCCTTCATGGCCTTCACGACGTCGTCAGAAGGTCCCCAGCAATTCTCGTTGCTGGCGAGCTTCGCCATCTCGTCGTAGTTTTCGTCGGGATGTTCCTCTCCGGGCTCACCCTGTCGCGCCTGCCTCTCTTGTGCGAACAGGTCGAGAGAGGGATGTAATCCGGCGATGCCGATGGCGGTGGCCATCGTACCGAGAAAGTTTCGACGTGTCGCTGAATTGTGACTCATATGCGCCTCCTTCCGATTTTCTATTTTTGATTTTCTATTTTTGATTTTTTATTTCCGCAATAGGTTTGACGAATGTTTCAAACGGCGTCAAATGACAAATCGAAAATAAAAAATAGAAAATAGAAAATGTTGTTGCCTCCCTGGGATTACCTCGAGCTTCCCGGCCAGACCGTGCCCTGATCCATCTTCGTCACTGGCGCGAGGCCTTTGTACACAAACTTCTGCAACCGTCTTCCTTCGTAGGTCTCGGTCGTGTAGATGTTGCCTTTTGAATCCGTCGCAATACTGTGCACTCCGTAGAACTGGCCGGGCTGCCGACCCCCGTCGCCGAAGCTCGTCAAGACCTCGAGGGTATCGCGCTGGACTATGTACACCTTCTGATTGCGGCCATCGGCGACGTATATGTACTTCTGCTGCGGATCTTTTGAGAATGCGATGTCCCACACCGACCCGTCAGCCAGCGAGCGCCTCGCGATGAATTGTTCCTTCACGAACTTGCCGTCCGGTTGAAAAACTTGAATCCGGTCGTTCACGCGGTCGCACACGTACAAGAACCCGTCATTAGAGAGCTCGGCGCAGTGCACCGGATTGCGGAACTGCTGCGCAGGCGGTGCGTCCGGATCGTAGCGGCCCAGGTTCTTATCGTCGGGTTTGTTGCCGTATGCGCCCCAGTAGCGTTTGAACTTGCCCGTATCCGCGTCCAGGACGACAACGCGTTTGTTGAGGTAACCGTCGGAGATGTAAGCCTCGTTGGCCTTGGGATCGACAAAGATTTTGGCAACTCTCCCGAAGTTCTCGGTGTTGTTGCTGCCGGCGGTCTTGCCTGCGTGACCGTACTGCGCCAGGAACTTGCCGTCCTGGGTGAACTTCAGAATCTGGGCGTCGTTCGTGCCGTTGCCGCCGATCCAGACGTTCCCTTTATAGTCGATGGTGATTCCGTGATTCGACTCCGGCCATTCGTAGCCTTGCCCGGGGCCGCCCCAGTGCCCGATCAAATTGCCGGCCTGATCGAATTCGAGAACAGGCGGCGCCTTCGAGCAGCATGCGCCGGTCTTCTGGTCGGCAGCGGCTTCGTTAGCAGAAACGGTGTCGGGCCGATGAACGATCCAGACGTGGTCCTGAGCATCGCACGCTACGCCGATCGACATGCCGATGTACCAGTGGTTCGGAAGCGGCTTCGGCCAGAGCGGGTCTACTTCGAACCTTGGCGCCATCGCGGCGGAACCTTCAACGGCCGTCGTTTTGTCCAGAACGCTCTGACCGATGAACAGCGCGACCAGAAGCACTACCAAGATCGCCCCGATGTAGATGTTTCGTTTCGTCATTTCTTACCTCTCACGTGAAAGGAAAGCCTATCTATTTTTTATTTTCTATTTGCGATTTTTTATTTGTTATTGCGGTACCGAGCGGCTTCTGCGAAATAACAAATAGAAAATCGCAAATCGAAAATAATAAATCCCCCGGCCTACCGACTCGCACCCAGGCCCTTGTAAACAAACTTCTGCACCCGCTTCCCTTCGTACGTCTCACCGGTGTAGACGTTGCCCTTCGAATCCACGGCGATGCTGCCCACGCCGTAGAACTGGCCCGCGAGGCGTCCGCCGTCGCCAAAGCTCGACACTACGTCGAGCGTGTCGCGCCGCAGCACGAACACTTTTTTGTCGTGACCATCGGCGACGTAGAGGAACCGTTGCCGCGGGTCGCTGGAAAACGCGATGTCCCACACCGATCCGTCACCGAGAGTGGTTTTCGATACGAACGCTTCCTTTAGAAACTTGCCGTCTTTTTGGAATACCTGGATCCGGTCGTTCTGGCGGTCGCAAACGTACACCAGGCCGTCCTTCGAGATCGTCGCGCTGCTCACGGTGCGAAACTGTTTCGCTGGCGCCGCATTCGGATCGTACGGACCGAGACTGCCGTCATCCGGCTTCTCGCCATAAGCGCCCCAGTGCCGCTTGTAGGCGCCGCTGTCGCCGTCGAATACCACGACGCGGTGATTCCCGATTCCATCGGCGACATAGACTTCATTTGTCGCCGCATCGACTCTGACGCCGGACGGGCGGTTGAATCCGGTCTTGCTGTCGCTGCCTTCGACCTTGCCTGCGTGTCCGATCTGCAACAGAAATTGGCCCGTGCGCGAGAACTTGATTACGTGAGCATCTTGAGGTTTGGGCGCCGCAGGTCTCGCGCCTCCAGCCGCTGGAGCCCCGGCAGGTCTCGCGGCGGCGCCTTCAGGCTGGCCGGCGGCTGCGATCCAAACGTTGCCCTTATGATCGACGGCGATCCCGCCGGTAGACTGCGGCCAGTCGAATCCCTGACCCGGGCCGCCCCAATGACTGAGCAGATTCCCCGCCTGATCGAACTCGAGAACTTGCGGAGCAGGAACGCAGCAGCCGGTAGGCGGATTTAGTATCGCGCCTTTCTCGTTGTTGCCGAGGGAATCCGCGCCTCGATGGGTGATCCAGATATGATCCTGAGAATCGACGGCGACGCCGGTTACCGAACCAAGCACCCAATGATTCGGCAACGGCTTGGGCCACAACGGATCGACGGCGAATACGGGCGCTTGCGAGCCGCGCGGCCGTTGAGCCTCCGTCTCGGGAGCGGCAGCGAAAACCCCGAGCGCTACGAGGAGCGCGGCCAGGGCCGTACCCATAGAGAAATCAGGTAACCGCTTCGGTTTGCTCATCTATTCCTCCAACCTCGTATGCGACTTGTTGACTGCGGGTGCGGAGTCCCGAGTTCCACTGGTCCTGACTTCTTAAGAACTCAGCTCAGGAATTACTCTCGGAGACTTCGGAGGGCGCCAGTATACAATCGTTCCAGATTCATCACAAGTTTGCCGGAAGGCCTTTTTCCTTGCGGCAAAACGCCGTTCAAGACCGTTAGCTCGACACGAACAGTACCGCTCATTCTCATCGATCATTCGCAGGCTCGATCACTAATGAGCTCCCAGGTCGAGAGCCATGACGTTGACGCGGTCGCGCACATAGAGCGTGGCCCCAATCAGCGTCGGCGCCGTCCACGAAACCGCAGCGGCTACCGGCGCCCTCGCGAGAATCTTGAGACCTTCAGGCGACATCGTGACCAGGCCAAGATTGCCGTCTTCATCCAGCAGGATCACCTTTCCGTCGGCGGAAACAAAGCTGACCTTAGCAAAGCTCCGATCCTGCCACGCGATTTGACCGGTGCGGGCATTGATCGCGGTCAGGAATGACGGGCCGAAATCGCCGCTGCTGCCGAAGAAGAAGTCGCCGATCCGCAGCACGTTTCCAAAGTGCACGCGCATCTTGTTGCTGAACCAGAACTCCTTCGCCTCCGTGCGGCCGGCCTGCCTTGCGAGTTGGATGACCCTGGAGCCGCCGTCATATGCGCACGAAACAAACAGGAGCCGATCGTCGGGGCACCAGACCGGGGTGCTGATGTTGACGCCTGCCTTGGTCGGAAAGAGATATTCCCAAATCGGCTTTCCGGTGTTCGGATCGTAGCCGTGCACGCCGTCGCCCGAGGTGACGATTAGTTGTTCTTCCCCTTCGAGCGTGATGATCAGCGGCGAGGCCGGAACTATGTCGGAAAAGTTACCGGCGCTCCAGACGACGCGGCCGTCGTCCTGACGAAACGCCATAACGCCGTGTTCGGGAGCGCCTACCGCGGCGATGACCAGGTCCTTGTAGCCTATCGGGCTCGTGGAATATCCCGGCTTTACCGCCCAGCGCATCTGGTTCGGCAGCGCGTTGTAATCCTTGACGAAGCTATGCGACCACAAAAGCTTGCCGGTGAGTTTGTCGAGCGCGAAGAACTGTTTGTCGGTCGAAGCGGCAAACAGCCGATTGCCGGCGATCAGAGCCGTCGAGTGTGGACCTGCGCCCCGGCTGAAGTTCATGGTGTCGAGCGACGTTGGATACCTGTACTCCCAAATCGTTTTCCCTGACGCGGCATCGAGCGCGATCACAACCTCCTCGGCTTTCCATGAGTTCCGGATTCCGGTCGAGGGCCGGTACATCGTGTACAGCCGCCCGCCTTCTCCGATGATGCTCGAGTGACCTTCGCCAAGCGGACGGCTCCAGAGTCGCTTTGGGCCGTCTGGCGGCCAGGCATTAGCGAGTCCTTTGGCGTCGCTGGTGAAGTTGTGCCGCGGTCCGCCCCAACCGAGCCAGCTTGGCGATTGGGGCGCGGACTTGCTGGCGGTCTGACGGGTTGTAATACCGAACAGTAATCCCGACGACAGCAGTAACAGCGCCGCTACGTTTAACGCCCGCATAGGATCTCCTAGTTCACACGGTGATGAGTGATCGGCCTTCCTGCTTTTGCCAGATTCGCGGGAAGAGTGCAAGGAGGATTATTTGGACTGCGGGCGCCTATTTGGACTGCGGCGGCAAGGTACTACGCGACGACGCGTTTTGGGTCGAATGGAATACCGGCAAAAGCGGCGTCGCGGAGTACCTTGCCGCCGCAGTCCAAATAAGTCGCCGCAGTCCAAATAGGCTGCGCTATAATCGCCCGCAAGGAGGCTGCGGATGACTTCGAAAAAGGGGCAAGCGGTTTTGATGTTCATGTTTGCGCTGTGTGTTGTTGGCGTCGCGGTCACATCGTCTTGCCGTCAGTCGCGATCACACCACACGGTTGTGGTGGACATTCAATGATAAGCCCGATTCCTTCGATGACAATGCTGGCTCGTTGCGCATCGTGGTGAGCGTTTTGGATTAGCCTTAAAAGTCGGGCACGATAGCTCACATAGTTGAGAGTCTTCCGCTTCGCTTGTCACCCGCCGCGCTTCCAATTACTATGCGCTGGCGAAAAGACGCACCACCCGCGGCGTGATTGGGTGCCTTCATCGAAAAACGCGGGTGAGCGCTTCTCGGCGATACCCAGGTAGTTTTCGAATCGGCTTTGAAGCTCCGTCAAATCGTTAGGAGAAAAGATCGCGGTGAGGAGCGCTCGCAGAATCATTAGACTACCCGTGATCGCCGTGCTTGTGGCGGCGATGGCTCTAGCCGTTTCTTTCAATGCCTCCGCTCACGACATTCCGAATGACGTAGCGGTTCAGGCTTTCCTCAAGCCCGAAGGACAGCGGTTGAGGTTGCTCGTTCGTGCGCCGCTCAAGGCGTTACGCGACGTCGATTTTCCGACGCGCGGTCCGGGTTATCTGGATCTCGCGGGGGCTGACTCCGCATTGCGCGATGGCGCGACCCAGTGGATTTCAGACAATGTCGAGTTGTACGAGGGCGACACGCGTCTCCGTGAACCGCTCGTCGTCGCGGCCCGCGCGTCCCTCGAGTCTGAGAGATTCTACGAATCGTATGAGGCGGCCCTTGCGCACGTAACGAGCGCGCGGCTGCCCGTCGAAACGGAACTCTACTGGAACCAGGGGCTGCTCGACGTGTTGTTCGAGTACTCGATTCAATCCGATCGATCCAACTTTTCAATTCGCCCGGCGCTCGCGGGCTTGGGAATTCGAGTAGTCACCGTCCTCAGGTTCCTGCCGCCGGGCGGCGCGGTTCGCGCCTTCGAGTTCGAAGGCGATCCGGGCCTCGTCAGGCTCGATCCGCGCTGGCATCAAGCGGCGCTGCGATTCGTCAAAGCAGGATTCTTCCACATCCTCGACGGAACCGACCATCTTCTGTTCCTGTTTTGCCTGGTGATCCCATTCCGGCGCTTCCGCCCGCTCATCATGGTCATCACCGCGTTCACCGTCGCGCACTCGATTACGCTGATCGCGTCCGCCTACAACCTCGGGCCGGACTCATTGTGGTTTCCGCCGCTGATCGAAACGCTGATTGCGATTTCAATCTTCTATATGGCGCTTGAGAACATCGTCGGGAGCAACCTCCAGCGCCGGTGGATGATCGCTCTGGGGTTCGGTCTGGTTCACGGGTTCGGCTTCTCATTCGCGCTGCGGCAGACGCTGCAGTTCGCCGGGTCACACCTGTTGACATCGCTGCTGTCGTTCAACGCCGGCGTCGAGCTCGGACAGCTTCTGGTGCTTGTGCTGCTCATCCCGATGCTCGAAGTGCTGTTCCGGTTCGTTGTCGCTGAACGCATCGGGACGATTATCCTGTCGGCGCTTGTAGCCCACACCGGCTGGCATTGGATGCTCGAACGCGGAGACCGGTTGAGGCAGTTCGGTTGGCCGGCCTTCAATGCAGCTTTTCTCGCGAGCACCATGCGGTGGTTGATGGTGATTCTGATGTTTGCCGGTGTCATCTGGCTCATTGGACTACTGCGTCGCCGAAAGCTTCGGGTCGTTGAACCCAGGATCTACGAACCCGAAGATTCTAATATGGCGAACGACCCGGAGTTGGTGATACAGTCCACCGCCAACCAGAATTCACAGTAAAACGAGGTCGAGAGATTTGTCATTTTCCATTTTCCATTTGTGATTTGTCATTGGTCACATTCTCGCGCTCACTCGGAATTGCGTAACGACCAATGAAGGAAATAGAAAGCGAAGATCGAGAACAGAAATCAAGATTGAAACAACCGAGTCTTTCTCAAGGGAGGAACCGCCATGTCGCATTCAGGTCGTGTGAGACTTGCGCTCGTAGTAGCCATCGTTGCGGTGCTGACAATCTCCGCTGGAGGCGTATACATCCAGAGCAACACGCAACCCGTCAATGACCTGCCCAACCCGTATCAAACCATCGAAGGTTGGGCCAAGATGCCTGAAGGCCGAACGTGGGGAGCGACGAGCGCCGTAGAGATCGACCCCGACGGCAAGTCGGTATGGGTAGCCGAAAGATGCGGCGGAAACAGTTGCGCCGGCTCGAACCTGCCGGTGGTTCTCAAGTTCGACGAGACGGGCAAACTTGTGAAGAGCTTTGGCGCGGGAATGTTCGTCTTCCCACACGGCATCCACGTCGACAAACAGGGAAACGTCTGGGTGACCGACGGCATTCCGCCGGGCGCTGCTGCCGCGCAAGCGGCGGCCGGAAAGGGACACATCGTCGTCAAGTTCAGTCCTGAGGGTAAGGTCTTGCTGACGCTTGGAAAGCTCGGAGTTGCCGGCGACGGCCCGGACGCTTTCAATCAGCCGTCCGATGTTATCACCGCTCCCAACGGCGACATCTTCGTCGCGGACGGACACGGCGGCAACACGAACGCGCGAATCGTGAAGTTCGACAAGAATGGAAAGTTCATCAAGACCTGGGGCAAGAAAGGAACCGCGTCCGGTGAGTTCGACACGCCGCACAGTCTTGCGATGGATTCGAAGGGGCGCCTCTTCGTCGCTGATCGAAATAACAACCGCATTCAGATCTTCGACCAAGATGGAAAGTTTCTCGATGAGTGGAAGCAGTTCAGCCGGCTGAGCGGGATTTATATCCGCAACGACATCCTCTATGCTGCCGATTCTGAGTCGAACAAGAGCCGACACGCTGGGTGGAAGAGGGGCATCAGGATCGGGAGCGTTAAAGACGGCAAGGTCACTGCCTTCATTCCAGACCCTGAGCCGAACCCGGACGCAGCCGGTACAAGCGCGGCTGAAGGCGTAGCGGCGGATGTCAAAGGCAACATTTATGGCGCAGAAGTCGGCCCGCGCGCATTGAAGCGATACGTCAAGAAATAGGAGAACACCGTGAGACGCTGGCTATTCATTCTATTCCTCGTGCTGACCCCAAGCGCTGTGTTCGCTCAGGCTCCCGTGCCTGAAATCAAGGTCGATGCGAACGTCGACTTCCTCAAGCCGCCGCCGGATCTGCACTTCGGTGAAGTGTCCGGCGTTGCGGTCAACTCGAAGGGCCACGTGTTCGTTTTCTCGCGAGGCAGCACCACCGGGCCGGCATACGGGGCGACCGCAGCTCAGCTTTTGGAATTCGATCGCAACGGCAAGTTCATCCGTGAGATCGGCAAGAACCTCTACGCGTGGTCCTACGCGCACGTGGTTCGTATCGACAAAGACGACAACATCTGGGCTGTCGATAAGGGCTCGGACATGATCATCAAGTTCAACCCGGAAGGCCGGGTCGTGATGGTGTTCGGCCGCAAAAAGGAAGCGTCCGATGAAGCAGTGCCGTGGACTCGCGTCACTCCGCCGCGCCCCGCCGTCGACGGTCTCTTCCGGCAGCCGACCGATGTGACGTGGGACACCGAAGGCAACATCTTCATCAGCGACGGGTACATCAACTCTCGCGTGGCCAAGTTCGACAAGACCGGCGCCTGGGTGAAGCAGTGGGGCGA
>JBGQGO010000162.1:0-10450 GCA_041497455.1 Blastocatellia bacterium
GTCTCGCGCACGCCGCTCGCGCCCTGATGGTATTTCACATCACCTTGATCGTGAGGGAAGTTCGGATGGATCGAGCCTTCGAAGCTGGTGAAGATGCGCTCGCAGAACTTGCCGATGACGTTCGCGATCACGTTCAACCGGCCACGGTGCGCCATGCCGATGGTTATGTCATCGATGCCGCGCGGCGCGGCGCTGTCGATCAACTGGTCGAGAACGGCGATGACGGTCTCGTTTCCTTCGATCGAGAATCGCTTCTGCCCGAGATATTTCGTGCCCAGGAATCTCTCGAACAACTCGGCTGAGATCAGCTTCCATAGAATCTGTTTCTTGACCTCGGCTGGAACCGGCGGCGGTTCGGTTTCAACGCGCGCGCGAATCCACTCTTTTTCTTCCGGCCCTTGAATGTTCCGGTACTCGATTCCGACCTTGCCGCAGTAGTAGTCGTGAAGCTGATCGACGATCTCACGCAGCGTCGCGGTCTCCGAGCCGCCCACTCCGCCGGTGATGAACTGACGGTCGAGATCCCAAATGGTCAGGCCGTAAGTTTCGATGTCGAGCTCTGGGTGATACTGAACGGTTTTGCACCCGAGCGGGTCGAGGTCCGCTATCAAGTGGCCGCGAACCCGATAAGCGTTGATCAGCTCGAACACGCGAGCCTGCTTGCGGACGACGTCGCGGCGGCGTTCTTCGCCGAGTATCGCCGGGTTGACGTCCATCGCCCATCGATAAGGCCGATAGCGAATGCCCAGGTCCGCGAATATCTGATCGTAGAATTCGTGCTGGCCGCGCAGCAGCTCATCGATCAGCGCGAGGAAAGCTCCGGACTCTGCGCCTTGCACGATGCGATGATCGTAGGTGCTGGTTATGGTCATCACCTTGCTTATGCCGATGCGCGAGAGTCCTTCGGGCGACATCGCCTGGTACTCGGGCGGATAACCGATCGCGCCGGTCGCGACGATGACGCCTTGCCCCGACATCAATCGTGGATTGGAAGCAGTCGTGCCGATCGTTCCGGGGTTGGTCAGGCTGATGGTCGTGCCTTGAAAATCCGATATCTGAAGCTTGCCTGTACGCGCGCGCTTGATGACATCGTCGTACGCGTCAAGCAGTTGAGAAAACGTGAGCTTGTCCGCGCCTTTGATGTTGGGAACAAGCAGCGTGCGAGTACCGTCTTTTTTGGTCACATCAACCGCGACGCCGAAGTTCACTTGCTGATGACGCAGGCGATAGGCGCTCTCATCCTGCTCTTCAAATGAATCGTTGAGCTGGGGAAAACTCTCGAGCACTTTCAGAATCGCGCGCGCGGCTACGTGTGTATAGGAAACCTTACGGCCCGACGCAGCGAGGTGTTTATTGATCACCTGGCGATTCTCGTCCAACAGCTTGAGCGGGACTTGGCGCTGGGATGTCGCCGTGGGAACCGCGAGGCTCGCTTCCATGTTTTCGGCGATGCGAAGCGCGGGCCCGCGAATGGGTATGCGCTCGACTGCCTCGGCTTCCGCGGCGACAATCGCCGCTTGAGGTTGAGTCGCGGGGGCTGGCGCAACGGTCTCCTGCGCAGATTTGCGGGCTGGCGCCTCCGCTTCGCGGCCCCACTCGTAAGTCGCTTGGATTGCGCCGGGGGCAACGCGAATAGAAGCTGTTTGGGCGCGCTCTTCGGGCGCGGGCTCTACAGCTCGCGGCCCGGGTTCCGTTTCAGTTACAGAGCGGCCGTTGCTCAAGAGCTCATCGAAGAAAGAACGCCAGTCATCATCCACAGACGACCGGTCACGCTCGAACTGCGAAAGGAGCTCACTGACGTAATCCGCGTTGACGCCGAATTCGTCTGCGATCAGTTGGCCGATCTCCGCTTGCGTTCCTTCACTCGTTGCCATAGCGTCCTAACCTCGATGATGAGTTTAGTGGGCGAGCAAGATGTAAACAACCGGACTCTGATTGGACTCCGGCCGCCCCTTTTGGACTGCGCCGCCCTGTTCCGCATTGGGTGACTTATTTGGACTGCGCCGCCCTGTTTTGCATTGAGTGACTCTCGCATGCGTGGCGGCGCTTTTGCTTGTGAGGGGAAGAATCGCGGAACCCAACCGGTTGGCAGGTGCTCGAGCGTGGCACAAGCAAAAGCGCCGCCACGCATGCAACAGTCACCCAATGCAAAACAGGGCGGCGCAGTCCAAAAGGGCCGCCGCAGTCCAAATCATAGTCGCCCGTCTCCCGTAGCGACTTTGCGGTTTGCTTGTTCGCCTCGCGAGCGGTGCGCTACACTTCGAAGGCGTCAATCAAGGTGAATCGGCGAACTTGTTTTTGAAGACAACGTACAAGCTAATCAACCCTCGCGTTGTTCAGCTCAAGCGGATTGGAGAATCGACTTTGAAGAGAACCCTACTGATCGCCTTGCTGTCTGCGCTGCTGTGCCTAGGCATTACGGCGCAGACTCCGCGACCCACCCAGGGTGTTCCTGGTGGCGTCCCTGGCGGTGTTCCCGGTGGGTTGGTTGTATCGACGGAGGTGCGCCAGGAAACCTTCGACATAGTCTGGCGCACGGTGAAAGAGAAGCATTTCGATCCGACGCTCGGCGGTCTTGATTGGGACAAGGTACGCGAGCAATACGCGCCTCGCGCCGCTGCGGCTAAGGGCGACGCTGAGTTCTACGATGTCCTGCGACAGATGCTCGGCGAGCTTCACCAGTCGCACTTCAACATCATTCCACCAGAAGCCGTCATCGAAGACGATTCGCCGGAACCGAAAGGCGGCGGCATCGGCATCGATCTGCGCCTCGTAGACGGCCTGGCAATGATCACGCGCGTTGAGCCGCAATCAAAGGCCGCAAGCGCCGGCTTGCGCCCCGGGTTCATCATCAAGAAAGTTGACAACACGACTGTCGAGCAAGTAATCGCGCAATTCGTGAAGAGCAAAGAATCCAAGGCTATAGTCACTTTGCGAATCACCCGGACCTTGCTAGCACGGATCAACGGCGCACCCGAGACGACGGTCCTCCTCGCTTATCAGGACGAGCACGACCAACCCCGCGAAGCGGCCGTCGCGCGGGAGCGTTTGAAAGGCGAGATGTCGCAGCGGTTCGGCAATTTTCCTCCGCAGTACACTGAATTTGAGGCCAAGCGACTGGCCGGCGGCATCGGCTACATTCGGTTCAACGTTTTCGTAATGGTATTGATGGATAGAATCAAGTCGGCGATCCGCGGGATGAGTGACGCACCCGGCATCATCATCGACCTGCGCGGCAACCCCGGCGGACTGGGCGGCATGTCGTTTGGAATCGCGGGTGTGCTCGAGAAGGAGCAGACCTCGCTTGGCACGATGCGGATGCGCTCGGGCCACACGAACTTCGCGGTCTTCCCGCAGTCGAACCCGTATCTTGGCCCAGTTGTAATTCTCACCGATGGCGGCAGCGCATCTACCAGCGAGATCTTTGCGGGCGGACTACAGGAGCTTGGCCGGGCCCTCGTAGTCGGCGAGCAAACGGCCGGAGCAGCGTTGCCGTCGTACTTCCAAAAACTCCCGACCGGCGCCCTTTTTCAGTACGCGATCGCAGATTTCAAGACTCCCAAGGGCATGTTGATCGAAGGCCGGGGAGTCGCGCCCGATGTAGAAGTGAAGATGAACCGGCGCGCTTTGCTCGACGGACATGACCCGCAGCTCGACGCAGCGATCCAAGAAATCATGAAGCGAGCGCGGGGCCAGCAGCAAAGGAAAGCGGCTTGAAGATGATGCGAATCGGCGCTTGATGCAAAGAACAAGCGGCGATGATTGACCCGGAATAGAAAAACAGTTCTCAACAACGAAAGGATAAAGATATGAAGCGAACTTTGATGATTACATCTCTCTGCGTGATCGCCACGTTGACGGCTTTCGCGCAGACCGCTCCCCAGAAGTCAGATACCAAAGCGCCTGCTACAGCCAAAGCCGACGCTATGCCGAGCGTTGATCAGATCCTCGACAAGTATGTTCAAGCACTCGGCGGCAAGGCCGCGATCGAGAAGGTAACCAGCACCGTCATCACGGGAACCTTTGACTTGCCCGCAATGAGCATGAGCGGCCCTATGGAAATATATGCAAAGGCTCCGAACAAGAACGCGGTTATCATCAACCTCGCCGGCTTTGGCGTGGTCCAATCCGGCTTCAACGGCGCGATCGGGTGGTCCCAAGACCCGCAAAGCGGATTGCGCGAGATGGCCGGCGCGGAACTCGCTGATGCGAAGCGCGACGCCGAGTTTTACAGGGACATCAGGCTCAAACAGCTCTTCCCCAAGATGACGATTACAGGCAAAGAGAAGGTCGGCGAGCGCGACGCTTATGTGATAGAGGCGACGCCCGCCGATGGCAAGCCTGAGAAGATGTACTTCGACACGCAGACCGGCCTGCTCCTCCGGTTGGACAATGATCGCGAGAGCCCGCAAGGTTCGGCCCATGTCGAAACCTACTTCGAAGACTACAAAGAAACGGGTGGTGTAAAGATGCCGTTCACAATAAAGATCGTGCGCCCGGAAATCAGCTTCACGCTCAAGACCACGGAAGTAAAGCAGAACGTTCCGATTGACGACGCGAAGTTCAACAAGCCCGCGGCCCAGTAGCGGACCCTTCCACCCTTCGGCGCGCGAGGTAAAAAACACCGCGCGCCGAAGCGGTACTGTTACTCATCGAAGCCAACGAAAACGGGCTCCGGTGTCAGCTCGACGCCGAACGCTTCGAGCACGCGTTTCTGAATCAGCTCTTTCAACTCGACAACCTCGCTTGCAGTGCCGCCGCCACGATTTACCATCGCAAGCCCGTGCTTTGTTGATGTCCCAACATTGCCATAGGTGTATCCGCGCTGGACGCCGGCGCGCTCGATCAACCACGCGGCGGAAAGCTTTACCCGGCCATCCGAAACGGGAAACGCAGGCAGGTCTTCGCTGCCGGCGCCCACCGTTGCAAGCCTTTGTTTGATCGCCTCAAACTCGCCGCGCGTGACCGTAGGATTGACGAAGAACGAACCGACGCTGCGCGAGTCAGTGTCGTTCGGGTCGATCACCATTGCTTTGCGGCGCCGGATGATCAGCACTGCTTCCCGCACGTCAGAGGGCGCCGGCTGGTTAACCCCGCGATCAGCGAGATAGCGCTGAAGCGCAGGATACCGAACCGCCGGCTCGCCGTTGACGGCCAGCCTATAGGTCACTCGAGTGATGATGAACCGGCCGCGATCTCGCGTCTTGAATCTGCTTGTGCGGTAGCCGAATTCGCAATCACTCGCGCTCAAGTCAACAAGCCTTCCGGTTACAAGGTCCAGCGCTTCTACCGACACCAGCGACTCGCTTGTCTCTTGTCCATACGCACCGACATTCTGAATTGGCGTCGCGCCGACCCGACCCGGTATGCCCGACAGACATTCGAACCCGCTCCACTTTTGTGCGACACAATGAGCAACAAACGCGTCCCACTCTTCACCGGCGCCGGCAGTGACCACAACGTCATCAGCGTCGAGGTGAGTCTCAACTCCGCGAATGCTCACACGCAGTACGAGTCCTGGAAAGCCACTGTCGGCCACGACAATATTGCTGCCGCCCCCAAGCACAAAGAGCGGCGCGCCCCGAGAGCCCGCCCACTCGACACCGGCTAACAACGCTTCAGTAGTAGTGACCTCAGCGAAATAGCGGGCTGGCCCGCCGATGCCGAGCGTCGTCATCGGCGCAAGCGCTACGTTCTCGCTTAACGATTCCTCGAACTCTTGTTGGTTCGTGAGTAGCATAGACCTTAGTCTGTGTTGCATTCTCCGACTTGATAGACGGTACATTGCCGCGCCGCGCGGAGTCCAGTATTATCACCGGCAACCCTGTTTGGAGGATGACCATGAAAGAAAAGCTCGCGGCTGTCATTTGCACGATTCTGATTTCAACTCTCGCTCAGGCGCTCACGCTTCCGCGCGCGGGCGATGGAAAGCTGACCCCTGAAGAAAGAGCGAAAGCCATCAAGATGCTCCTCGACTCACAGAAGGAGTTCCTCTCCTACGTTGAGAAACTCAGCGACCAGCAGTGGAGCGCCAGGCCGGCTCCGTTCAAGTGGACAGTCGGAGAAACAGCCGAGCACATAGCGCTCTCCGAAGGGCTGCTCTTCGGCGCAATGGAGCGAGCGCTCGCCGCGCCCATCAACCCGGACTGGGAAACCAAGAGCGCCGGCAAAGAGACGATACTCGACAACCTACTGGCGGCTCGTAAAGGGAAGGCGCAGGCGCCCGAACCGATTCAGCCGCTCAAGAGAAAGATGTCGCGAACTGAGATCATGACGATGTTCAAGGACGGCCGCGCTAAAACGCTGAAGTTCATCGAAACGACCGAGCTGCCTTTGAAGGCTCACACGCTCGATCATCCATTTCCGGTATTCGGCACGTTGAACGCTTATCAATGGCTGCTCTACATTCCCGCTCACAATCTTCGGCACAACAAGCAGATTGCTGAAGTGATGAGCAACCCGGCATTCCCGAAATAGTTTCGTCCACAGCGATGCCTGAACAACTCCGCGTCGACATCAACGAATACCAGAGCGTGACCGCCAACTTCTATCCCGCAGGCGCGCGGGATCGCGCGGGAATCACGTTGATACTCGGTCACGGAGCCGGCGCCGGCCAGTCGAGCGCGTTCATGGTGAACTTCGCCACCGAGCTGGCGTCGCGCGGAATAGACGCCGTCACCTTCAACTTTTTCTACGCGGAGCACCGCCGTGGCGCTCCTGATCCAAACGACAAGTTGGAAGCGTGCTATCGCGCTGTGATCGACACCGTTCGCAATCATAAGAAGCTCGCGCGGAATCGGCTCGCGATTGGCGGCAAGTCGATGGGAGGGCGAATAGCTTCGCAGGTCGCCGCTGCTGGAGCTGGCGATCTGGCAGGGCTGGTCTTTCTCGGCTATCCGCTGCACCCGCCCGGCAAACCGGAAAAACTTCGCTCGAAGCATCTGCCTCTGATCGAGTCGCCGATGTTGTTCATTCAAGGCTCGCGCGACGTGTTCGGAACCGCCGACGAGTTGCGGCCGATCGTTAAGAAGCTGTCTCGCGCTACTCTTCATGTTATTGAAGGCGGAGACCACTCGCTCAAAGTTCCCAAGAGTGCAGGCGTCACTCAAGAGGAAGTGTACAAGGCGGTTCAGGACGAGATAGCTCGCTGGTTGAAACAGCTATGAGAATGAAGATCGTTGTGCTGCCCGGCGATGGGATCGGTCCCGAAGTGACCGCAGAAGCTGTGGGTGTGCTCGAAGCCACCGCGAGAGCATTCGCGCACGAGATCGAATTCAGCTTCAAAGACGCGGGCGGCTGCGCGATTCGCAAACACAACGATCCGCTTCCAGATGACACGCTCCAAGCTTGCCTGGAGTCGGACGCCGTGCTGCTCGGAGCTGTAGGCGATCCGGCCTTTGACGGCTATCCGACAAACCTGCGCCCCGAAGCCGGGCTGTTGAGGCTGCGGCGCGGGCTCGGCGCGTTCGCTAATCTGCGGCCGGCTCGATTGTTTCCAGCGCTCATCGACGCCTCACCGCTTAGGCCTGAGGTAATAGAAGGCACCGACGTTTTGATCGTGCGCGAGTTGCTCGGCGGGTTGTACTTTGGCGAGCCACGCGGCGAGCGCGAAGCTGATGGCGGCCGCGAGGCGATCAACACGATGCGTTATTCGGAGCCGGAGATCGAGCGCATAGCTCGAGTGGCTTTTGATCTGTCGCGATTGCGGCGGCGCAAGGTGACGTCGGTCGACAAAGCTAACGTGCTCGAGTCCTCGAGGCTCTGGCGTGAAGTCGTGATCCGTGTAGCCGCGGATTATCCGGACGTGAAGCTCGAACATCTATACGTCGATTCGTGCGCGATGGCGTTAGTCGCGCGTCCTGCGAGCTTTGACGTGATGGTCACCGAAAACATGTTTGGCGACATTCTCTCGGATGAAGCGGGCGCGCTCGTTGGCTCACTCGGTCTGCTGGCGTCAGCGAGCATCGGCGGGCCCGTAGGATTGTATGAGCCAGTGCACGGTTCGGCACCGGACATCGCTGGAAAAGGAATTGCGAATCCGCTTGGCGCGATCCTTTCGGCGGCGATGATGCTGCGTTACTCGTTTAAGCTCGAAGCCGAAGCCGCCGCGATAGAAGAAGCTGTCGAGAAGACGTTGTCCGAAGGACACCGCACCCGCGATCTTGTGAAAGAAGACCAGCCGTTCGTAACCACTGAGGAGATGGGCCGGCACGTCGTCAGCTACATCAAGCGTGCCTAAAGTTTCTCTTCCTTCGCCAGAATCTCTTTCATGATCTCCGAAGAGCCGGCGCCGATTGTGTTCAAACGCGCGTCTCGCCAGAAGCGACTGATCGGATACTCGGTCGTGTAACCGAATCCTCCGAAAATCTGCATGCAATCGTACGTGACCTTTTGCGAGAGCTCGCTTGTGAAGAGCTTGGCCATCGTTATCTCTCGAACGGCGCGTTCGCCGCGGTTGATCAAATCGAGCGCGCGATACGAGAGCCACTTCCCTGCTTCGATGCTTGTCTTGTGCTCGGCGAAGCGGTGCTTCCACACTTGGAAGTCGCCGATCGGTTTGCCGAAAGCCATTCGCTCTTTGCCGTAAGCTACCGCGTACTCGATCGCGCGCTCCATCATCGAGACGTTCGCGATCGCCGACGCCAGCCGCTCGCCCTGGAAGTTGTGCATCGTGTAGTAGAAGCCGCGGCCCAGTTCGCCAAGCACGTAGCGTTTCGGAATGCGGCAGTTGTCAAAGAACAGCTCCGCAGTGTCCGACGAAAGATTGCCGACCTTCTTCAGCTTCTTGCCCACCGCGAAGCCCTTCACGTCTGTAGGAAACAAAACCATCGAAATGCCTTTGTAGCGGTCTTCTCCGGTGCGCACCGCAAGTATCATGAAGTCCGAACGCGTGCCGTTGGTGATCCATAGCTTCTGCCCGGAGATCACCAGATCGTCTCCGTCGCTCCGCGCTCGAGTCGTCAGCGCCGCCACGTCCGAGCCGCCGCCGGGCTCGCTGATGCCAAGCGCGGCGATGCGGTCGCCTGCGATGGCCGGTCTCAAAAACTCTTCCTTCTGTTCATCGGTGCCCAGCTCGTCAAGCACCGGCAGCGTGATGTCCGACTGAACGAACATCGCCATAGACACACCGCCGTTGTTCGAGTACGAGAAGCCTTCAAGGTAAGCCGCCGTGTACCACCAATCCAGTCCGCTGCCGCCGTACTTTGGATCGAGCCGGATGCCGAACAGCCCGAGGTCGGCGGCTTTCTTGAAGAGCTCTTTGGGGAAGATGCCGGCGTCGTCCCACTCTTCGGCGTGAGGAGCGATCTCGGTTTGGACAAACTGCTTCACCGTCTGACGGAACAGGTCGTGCTCTTCGGTGAAGTATGGATAGGTGGCGGCCGCCACCACTGGCGCTGCTTCGGTCATGCTCGACATTGTATGATTCCTCCGTTTGAAATCGAGAGTGATGCGCGAAAGAAGTGCATGGAAACAAGTGCATGGAGTTCAGGCTTTAGCCTGTCTGTACGTTCCTCCCTCGCGATGGACAGACAGGCTAAAGCCTGAACTCCATGCACTTGTTTCCATGCACTTCTTTCACGTTTCACGTATCACCGCTGCAATCTCGACAAGCCGATCTCCGGGCGCTACGACGTCTCCCTGCTTTACCAGCACCGCTTCGACGACGCCGTCAGTCGCGGCGCGCAGCGTCTGCTCCATCTTCATCGCCTCAAGGATCACCAGCGCGTCGCCAGCTGAAACCTGTTGTCCGACTTCGACCAGAACCTTCAGCACCTGTCCGGGCATCGGAGCATAAGCGCTCTCGTGCTCGGACGCCGCGTGCGTGTGCGGATACCTCGGCGAGCGCTTGACCACCTGCGACGACGAGTGAGACTGCACAAAGAACTGATCACCTGCTTCTGCGATTCTAAGCATCCGCTGAACGCCGTCAATTGACACGCGAATGCTTCCCGGCTCGCCCCGCCCGAATGATACAAGCTGCGCGTGGGCTTGCCAATCTCCGCACGAAATCGCAAACGTCTCGTCGCCGATCGGCCGCCACGAAACTTCGAAATCGGCGCTTCCGATGTGCAGTTTTACCGACGGGTCGCGAAACGGATTGTTGCGATAGCTCGGCTGCAGGTTGGGAAGAATCGCGGCTTCGGCTTGTTGCCGCCTACTCAGGTACAACGCGACAACGCTCGCGGCGATCGAGTCCTCGGCCTGATTCTCTAGCGTGATCAGCTCATCGAGGTGCTCGTCTACAAAGCCGGTGTGATAATTTCCGCTCGCGAACTCCGGGTGCTCGAGCGCGCGGATCAGGAACTCGCGATTGGTCTGTACGCCCGGCGCGAAAAGACTCCTCAATCCGTAAGCCAGCTTGCGGCGAGCCGTCTCGCGATCCGAGCCGTGAGCGATCAACTTCGCGAGCATCGGGTCGTAGTGAATGCCGACTTCCGTCCCGCGCTCA
>JBGQGO010000163.1:0-10447 GCA_041497455.1 Blastocatellia bacterium
CTACGTCTCTGCTCGTCTGAGTTTCGGCTCATGCCGCGCTGTCCCAAGAGGTTCACGTACGGGCGCGAGCGCCAACGCTCCCTTGAATACCAAAACTCGACACTGCGAATTCCGCGAGCGTCACCGGGGAGATCGATCACCCGAGTCTTACCTCCATCCGCGATTCGATCCCGAATCTCTAGTTCGTGGTCGGCGCCATTGTCGAAGTGGACAACCACTCGCTGGAACTCAATCGACCCTCCTCTAACCTCAAGCAGGAGAGCTCGGAAACTCTCGCGGTTGTTCACGACAATCCTATCGTGATCATTCCTTCCGTCGACATATGATCGCCCGAGTTGTTCCCATCGGCCCTCGTCGCCTCGACGCCCCTGCGCGTCCGCGGCAATGCTCAGACTGAACAGCAATAACAACAAACTGCATACACGAATCGTTCTTTGGAAGCTCATGCTTTTCTCCTCCTGCAAAACTGAAATTCGGCGTCCACACCGCCGGTCATTTACACATCGCCGAGAATCAACTTGGCGATCGTTTGAAGTTGCATGTTCGAAGTGCCTTCGTATATCTTCCCGATCTTCGCGTCGCGGTAGTACTTCTCGGCAGGATAGTCTTTCGTGTATCCGTAGCCGCCGTAAAGCTCGACTACCTGAGACGTGACGTGCTCCGCCACTTGAGAAGTGAACAGCTTGGTCATAGCCGCTTGCAACACGAAGTTCTCGCCGGCGTCTTTCATACGCGCGCAGTTGTAGACCATCAACCGCGCCGCTTCAAGCTCGGTCGCGATCTGCGCGATCTGAAACTGTACGCCCTGGAACGACGCGATCGACTTGCCGAACTGCTGACGCTCTTTGGTGTAGTTGACGCCGCAATCGAGCGCGCCCTGCGCAACGCCGACCATCTGAGCGCCGATGCCGATGCGCCCTTCGTTCAAAGTCTCGATCGCGATCTTGTAGCCCTTGCCCGCTTCGCCGAGAACGTTCTCTTTCTTCACAGCGCAGTCTTCGAGAATCAATTCACACGTCGAACTCGCGCGGATGCCGAGCTTGTTCTCTTTCTTACCAACAGTGAAGCCGGGAAGGTCCCGCTCGACCAGAAACGCGGTGATGCCGCGGTAGCCTTTTTCCGGCGCGACGTTGGCGAACACGATAAACAAGCCGCTTTCCGCGCCGTTGGTGATCCAGAGCTTGCGGCCGTTCAACACGAAGTGATCGCCCTTGTCCTCGCCCTTCGTCGTGAGCGCGAAGGCGTCGCTGCCCGAACCCGCTTCCGACAACGCGTAAGCTCCGACGGTGTCGGCCGACTGCCGCGCGAGGTATTTCTTTTTCTGGTCTTCGTTGCCCCAACGCAGAATCGCGTTATTGACCAGCGTGTTTTGCACGTCGACGATGACCCCGGCGGAGGCGTCGACTCGAGACAGCTCTTCGACGGCGAGGATTGCATTGAAGAAGCTGCCACCCTGGCCGCCATACTCTTCGGGAACTTCTATTCCCATCAAACCGAGATCGAAGAACTGCTGCAAAAGTTCAGGAACGAATTTGCCCTTTTCATCCATCTCGCTTGAAAGCGGACGGACCTGTTGCTCGGCGAACTCGCGGACTGACTGGCGAAATAAGGACTCTTCGTCGGTAAGCGAAGTAAGCGGGCGCGGTGCGCTTTCGGATATTGAAGAAGCCGGCTGTGACATTGCGTTTACTCCTCAGGATGGTTTGAAAGTCCAGCAATAAACTGAAGCTCAATCTAGCACGGCGCTTTCAAGCGCTGCAAGTTTCGCCCTTGTGCGTGCGTTCGCCTTTGACGGTTCGTCTCGCGTTGATATGATTTGCTCACTCACGGAAAGCGTCGAGGGAACTGAGGGTGAACCTGAGGCTTGGGAGGTTCGTAGTAGGACTGAGTTCCCCTTTGAACAATATTAGCGGATACGATTGAGTAACGGGCGCTTCGAATGGAGGTAGTCAATGTACTGTCCCTCTTGCGGGATTGATTCGGTTGACGGTTTGAAGTTCTGCAAGCGCTGCGGCGCCGGGCTGAGCGCGTCAACAACTCCGATCTCGCCGCAGCCTTCCGTCGGCAAGGCGATGGGGACAATGCTCTTCCTGGTAGCCCTGGTCAGCATCGCGGGATTCATCGCGCTATTCAGCACGGTCTACAGTCTTGGGGAGCGCCCGGAGTTCGACCCTCACACGCTGATCGCAATAACCGCGTTCGGCGGCGCGACGGTGCTGGGAGTTATCGGTCTGTTGGTATGGCTGCTGTTGCGTATGACCACGGGCTATCAGCCGGCTGCCCATCACGATATGACGGAGAGGCCGGTTGCTCGCGACCTCGCGCCTCAGCAGTTGCCCGCTTCGCCGATCGGCATGCCGAGCGTGACCGAGAACACTACTAGAAACTTCGATCCGGCCGTGTACAGAGAGAAGGGCGCGCGCGAATAACCGCCGGAAGATTCAATCTCGCAGCTTTGTCAGGAAGAATTCGGGCCTCACGTCGTACCGGCTTCTCAGGTCCGACAAACTTCAGTTTGTCGCTGGCTCATTGTCGGATTCGGACTGACGACAAACTGAAGTTTGTCGGACATAGGCGCGATTCAATTGGGTACATCAGAGCGGAGGACATTTGATGAATGTCGTAGAACTCAAGCACGTCACCAAACGGTTCGATCAGTTTGTCGCGGTTAAGGATCTGTCTTTTGAGGTGAGGCAAGGCACGATCTTCGGCTTGCTCGGGCCGAACGGCGCAGGCAAGACCACTTCGATCCGGATGATCGTCAACATATTCGCGCCCGATGAAGGCGACGTCCTGGTGATGAGCAAGCATGTATCCCCCGAGCTCCAACCGTACATCGGCTACCTTCCCGAAGAACGCGGTCTGTACAAGAAGATGAAGATCGGCGACCAGCTCGTCTTCTTCGCGAATCTCAAAGGGGTGAACTCGGCCGAAGCCGCTCGCCGCGTCGATGAATGGCTGAAACGACTAGAGCTCTCAGACTGGAAGAACAAGAAACCCACCGACCTTTCAAAAGGAATGCAGCAGAAGGTTCAGTTCATCGCGAGCGTCATTCACGACCCCGATGTGATGATTCTTGACGAGCCCTTCTCCGGACTCGATCCGGTCAGCGTCAACTTGCTCAAGAATGTGATTCTTGACTTGAAGCAACGAGGCAAGACCATCATCTTCTCGACGCATCAGATGGAACAGGTCGAGCAAATATGCGATGACATCTGCTTGATCAATCACGGGACCCAGGTACTGAGCGGCGGACTGAAAGCGGTGAAGCGGCGCTTCGGCAAGAACACCGTCATCCTCGACTACGAAGGGCCCGATTCGTTCTTAGGCGACGACCTGGTCAAGCATCACAATCGCTTTCCGAACTACAGCGAGATCCTGCTCAACGACGGCGCCGACGCGCAGGAGGTGCTCAAGAGGGCGCTCGCAGCCGGCGCGCGGGTGAATCGCTTTGAACTGGTCGAACCCTCGCTTAACGAAATCTTCATCGAGAGCGTGACCGGAAAGGCTTCCGTCAGCAACGGAGGCGAGAGGTAAGAATGAAGAAAGTACTGATCATCATCAAACGTGAATACCTGGTCCGAGTGCGAACCCGCGCGTTCATGATCGGGACCATCGTAAGTCCGCTCTTGATGCTCGCGTTGATAGTGCTTCCGATCTTCCTTGCTACTCGTGGCGGCGGCGACCGCCGAGTGACAGTGCTGGATCAAAGCGGTGACCCGGAACTGTTCGACGCCATCAAGCGGAGCCTGGAGTCGCGAGGCGAAGGGGAGGAAGAATTCAATCGCCGCGACCCGGGCGTCGGACGCACTAACTACGCACTCACTCGAAGAGTCGTAGCGCCTGGCGAGGACATGGACGCGCTTCAGAGAGAGTACTCGCAGAAAGGCGATAAGGATCCTGACAGCACTTACCTGATTCTGCGGCCCGGTGGGCTGGACAAGCTCGAACCTGAGTATTACGCGAAAAACACCAGCGATTTCTCTATAGGGACGCTCGAGCGCGGCATCAACGACGCGGTGTCGGGCCTCAGGTTGAAGCGCGCCGGCCTCGATCAATCAACTATCAGCCTGTACACGAAACGGGTTGAGTTGAACCGAAAGAAAATCACCGCCGGCGGAGGCGTCGAGGAAGGCGGACGCGCCGACTTCGTGGTCGCCTTCGTGATGTTGTTCTTCATCTACATGTCGGTTCTGATCTACGGTCTGTTCGTGATGCGCGGCGTGATCGAAGAGAAACAATCCCGAATAGTCGAGGTGCTGGTCTCTTCGGTCAGGCCGACTCAGATGATGCTGGGCAAAGTGATCGGCATCGGGCTCGTCGGGCTTACTCAAATCGGAGTGTGGGTTATTTCGGCGCTGCTGCTCACGACTGTCGGCGTCTCGACGTTCGCGTCGCGCGGCATGACTATGCCGCACATTCCGATCAGCCTGCTGGTCTATTTCGTGGTGTTCTTCGTCCTTGGATACTTTCTGTTCGCGACGCTGTATGCGATGGTGGGTGCGACATGTTCGAGCGAAGAAGACGCTCAGCAAGCGCAGATTCCGGTAACATTGTTGCTGGTGGTTCCGATGATGATCTTCAATATGATCATCGCCAATCCAACAAGCACAGCCTCAATCACGCTATCGATGGTGCCGTTCTTCGCGCCGACTTTGATGATGATGCGCATAGCAGTAGTGAATCCGCCGTTGTGGCAGATTCTCTTATCGATGGGAATCATGGTCGCAACGATACTCTTGTGCGTGTGGATCGCGGCGAGGATCTATCGAGTTGGGATATTGATGTACGGCAAGCGCCCGAGCATCGCCGAGTTGGGAAGGTGGTTACGATATAGCTGAACCGAGCTTGGAGAGGCAGCGCTCTTTTGATAGCATCGGTGCAAAACTGAAACCCTCTCGAAAGGAAAACTTATGACAGTATTCGGCAAGCCGTTGTCTGAGTATGTTGCCTTCGCAAAGGTCTTCCTCTGGTTGATCGCTATCGTCGGAGTCGCGCGTCTGGGGCTGTCGCTCGCGGGCGTCGGGAACTCGACCGTCAAATGGTTGAGCATTTCGATTGTCATGCTGGTCGGACTCGTGTATTACTCGATTCGCGTTCACACCAGCGGCTTCGGCAGCTACAAACAGCTACTGGCGTTGATCGTTATCCAGAGCGTTCTTGCTCAGGCGATCATCATAGCCGGCATCGTCATCGCGATTGTCACCCATCGTGACAACATCTTCAGCGCGCCCGAGTACAGCGGCGGCGGCGACGGTAAGACTTGGCTTCACGCTGGAGCACATCTGGTCTTCGGCGTGATCGTGGGCTCGTTGTTAGCGTGGCTTGTCGGCAGCGTGATCTTGTTTGTCACGAAAAAGGCAGTTCAGCGAGACGCTGCGGCAGCGTAGGAAGCCGTCGCGGCAGGAGTAGGGGCATCAAAGCAGGACGTTGAATCCTTCTTGAGTGAAATGATGATCGTGCGACAGAACATCAGCGATCTGAAGCTCGCGCATCGTGTTCATCGACATGCAATCCGTCAGTTCTTTCTTTCATCGAAGCATCGCCTTGAGCGGTCTCCACCGAAAGGCGCTCTACGAACTCCAGAACCTTCTTCTGATCTTCGGGCTCAAGCGTCCGAAACTTCTCACGGATCTTTTCTACTGTGTCGGATTCCATATTTCAATCTCCATCGCGGAGGAGGCAACGTGCCCCCGTCGCCACTTCACTGAAAGAGTGTACCCCTCTCGGGCGTCGGGATTGAGGAAGCCAATTGCGCGATCTCGGGCCAGGCCACCACCAGACTGTGCAACGCTACTTCAATGAGTTTCTTCGTTTGAGTCACTGATCCTGTTTCAGTCGCGGGTTACGCTTCGACTTTTGCCTGGCTCGGCGCGGATGCGTAGCGGCGGGTGACTGAGTTTCCTCCGGCAGGAACTCGCTCACCTCCTGCAGTACCTGCTTCAGAGTTGGTTCCAAGGCGGGCGAAGTCTTACGCCCAACATGTTTGTGATGCGGAAAGCCGGGCAAACGCGGGTGATGAGGCGCATTGTCGTAGCGGAATACCGCGATTCACCACGAACGTACTGATAGCGGTATTGCCTCTTGATAGGTCGCGCGCGGTCGATGACGATTCTTTCTGTAAACTCCAAACGCGATCCATCAGCGAAGTAGATCGCACCCTCGACCGTGCCGCGTTTGTAATCAAGTTGCTCAAGGTCGAGTTGCGACGATACGGCCTGGCTGAACTCTATCAGCTTAAGCATCAGGTCGAAGTATTGAAGCACATCACGCTAAGCGCCCCTTAGTCAGGCCGCAGCGTGACGAAAATGTTCCCGCAGCAGCGCCTGGTAATCATCAAATGCTCCTGCCCAGCGCATCACGTCGCGGCTATCTCCCATCTTGCCGGCGACGTAGCGCACGTAGAACTCGACGGTACTTGTGCCGAACTTCTCCTCATAGCCATGCATTGTCTCAATGAGCGATTCGAGACTTCGGGTCACATCTAGCTGCCCCCCAAGTTCGCGAAGCATCTTTCGGCGCTCGGCAGCGCTCGTTTCCTCAAACTTCATTCTCACTTTCGCCATCGTTATCTACCTCGTTACTTGTGCTTCAACTCGACATCATAGTTGAACGTGGGACGATTGTGTGTCAATTACCGAAGAACGTTCATAGTAAAGGTAAAGGAAGGGCGCTCTCTAAATCTTCGGTCTCGTGCTCACCCACGGCTTCGCCTTCTCAAGCTGAGACGCCAGTCTCAACAGCGTCGCGTCCTCTCCAAATCTTCCCGAGAACATCACTCCGATCGGCAAGCCATCCGCCGACCAGTGTAACGGAACCGACATCGAAGGCTGACCCGTCACGTTGTAAATCGCCGTGTACGGACCAAACTCGGTCACGTCTTTCGTGTACTGCGCGATGTTAGCCGGCGACAGGCTCAACACGCCGAGCGGCACGGGCGGCTTCGCAAGCGTCGGGCTCAAGATCACATCGTACTTCTGCTGAAACTTCCCCATCGCCAGCCCTACCTGATGCATCGTCGCGATAGCTCGCGAGTAAGCGATTACGTTGACCGCGCGTCCCGCTTGGGCAAGCAGCCAGGTCACCGGCTCGACATCTTTGTCGGTCACCGGACGGCCCAACGGCTTGGCCGCGTCGTCAAGCGTTCGCGCCAACGAAACTCGCAACACCGTCAAGAACGCCTCACGCATCCAGGCGTCCTCTATCGGCGGCTGAGCTTCTTCGATCTTGTGACCCAGACTCTCGCAGAGCTTCGCCGCTTCAGTCGCGGCCTTCTTGCACTCCGGATCGAGCGGAGTTCCAGCGGGCGTCGCGACCGCAAGCGCGATTCGAAGCTTGCCCGGATCGGCGCCTACTTCCTTCAAGAAGGGCCGCTCGGGCGGCGGTGAAAAATAAGGCGAGCCCTGCTCCGCGCCGCCAGAAATATCCAACAGCGCCGCGCTGTCTCGAACCGAGATCGTCAGCGCGTGATGATGAGAGCATCCGTTCCAGCCTTCGAATTGAGTCGGACCCAGAGGCACTCGTCCGCGTGTTGGCTTCAAGCCGAACAGCCCGCAACACGACGCCGGAATCCTGATCGAGCCACCGCCGTCGCTGCCGTGCGCCATCGGCACTACGCGGCTCGCAACAAGCGCGCTCGAACCGCCCGACGATCCGCCGCTGGTGCGTTCGAGGTTCCAGGGATTGCGCGTCTTGCCGAACAGCACCGATTCGGTTGTAGTCGTGAGCCCAAACTCCGGCGACGTTGTCTTTGCGAATATCACAAGTCCGGCTTGCTTGTAGCGACTGACCAGCGTGCTGTCGAAGTCCGGAGTGTTGTCCTTGAACACGCGGCTGCCGTAAGACGTGATGGTTCCCGCGAGCTGCTGCCCGAGATCCTTCAGCACAAAGGGAACGCCTTTGAAGGGACCGGCCGGCAGCCCTTGTTTGATCTGCGCTTCGGCTTTGTCAAAGAAAACTTGCGCCGTGGCGTTGAGCTTCGGGTTGATCGCTTCGAGTCGTTGCCTTACAGCGTTGAGCAGTTCGAGCGGAGTGACCTGACGTTTCGCAACGAGCGCGGCGAGCCCGAGCCCGTCGTATTGATCGTATTCGGCTGCAAGCCCCGACAATCGCGCGGGCTCGCTGAGCGAGTCAGTTGATGCGTGACTACTTGGTTGATCGATTGTATTCACGATAGCTCCGACGGTTGCGGCGGCGCCAAGCTCGAGCAGTTGGCGCCGGCTGATTTGATTGTCTTTCATCGGGATGTTTACCTCCGGCCTTTAGCGCAGCCAATTGCGCGGCAAGCTCTTGTAATACTGTATCGTATTTGACTCATTTTCGTTTTCCTTTGGTGCGCTTCGCGCCGTATGGCGCGCGTGGCTCGGCTATCTGCTTTCCGTTGCGAGTTGTCGTGGTCTCGAAGACAATGCGCACGCGCGCGTCCAGAGCGCCTGCGACGCGGCGCAGCATGCTAAGGGAGTGGCCTTCGTAGCCTGGAGACTCAAGGCGGCTGATCTGTTGCTGAGAGGTTTTCAGCAACTTCGCAAGGTCCCTTTGAGAAAGCCCTGCCTGCTGCCTTAGAGCGGCGATCTGCAGTGCAACATCCCACGCCTCGCCAGCGCGTTGGAAGCGGGCGGCAAACGCCGGGTCCTGGAGTTGTTCTTCGAGGTAACGGTCGAAATTTGTCTTCTTCATCGCTGTGCTCTTCTCTGCCAATCGCGCATCCGCTGAAGCGCGATCCGAATGTCACGAGCCGGAAGTCTCTGGCCTTTGTTTCGAGCGCCGTGCACCGCGACGATTCGGCGATCCTTCGCAAAGAACCACAACACGCGCGTATTGAGCTTGCCCACGTGACGCAATTCAAAGAGTCCGTCGCCGAGCGCTTTGGATAGTGGCTCGCGGTGATATTGCCCATTCCGCAGCTTTACAAGTCCCGCAAGAATCGACGCGAAGTCATCCGGATCGCTAGCCTTCAACCCGTCTAGAAACTCCTGCACCGGACGAATTCCTGCTTCGGTCTCGTAGAACTCTACTGTGAAATCCATGTTTTTGGCAACATCAGATTTGATGTGTCGCATGCGCTTCAAGGATTAGGGCCAAATAAACGGTGTGATGAACGGACGTGAGTTACGGTGCAATCGCAAAGGGAGGCCTACTTGGCCGGTTCTGCAACCTCTGAACGCAGAAACTGGTCCAACAGCTCGGCGTACTTGGCGCTGCGCTCGGCTATTTCTTCTTCGGTCTCTTTCATCTCGCGGCGTGACTGATAATACTCATCGGCAATCTGAATCGCGGCCAGTATCGCGACGCGAAGCGAGTCGACCGTCATCGTAGCCCGAGCGATTTCGTTCATGCGCTTGTTGACGTGCTCGGCCAGTTCTTGAATGTACTCGGAGTCGTGAGTGCTTCGAAGGGTGTAGGTCTGATTGTAGATGACGACTTTATGTGATTGGCTGGGATTGTTGTCCATACTCATTCGCGCATGCGGGCCTCAAAAATCAAGCCAACAACGCGCCCTCATTCGTTAGCTGCTTCCGCTCTTCGCCGCTTCCACGTCGAGCACGGCGATGGCGTCCAGCATGCCTTCTACCTTCAGCTTTATCGCGTCGCGCTCGGTAAGCAATCGCTCGACCTGCTGCTCGAGCCGCTCTTTGTCATCGCTCACGCGGCTCATCTCGCGCCGCAAGTTCAGCACTTCGCGCTCGAGCGCCTCGCGTTCCTGCCGCTCGCGTTTGAACTGCTCGATCGTGCGGTAGATTTTGTCCTCGAGGTGCGAGAACTTTTCCAGACCGTAGATTCCGCTCACCTGGCCTCCTGCCGGTTTCGGGTTCCTGGTTCCTGGTTCCGGGTTCCGAAGCTCTGTGTTCCAACTACCGAAGGGCTCTCGATCTTGAACTTGGAACCAGAAACCAGAAACCGCTTACCTAAGTTGCGCGCCGAAGCGATCTTCGAGCAACGCCCTGACTCGCTCGTGCATTCCAGCTACTTCTTCATCCGTGAGAGTGCGGCCCTTGCCCCGATAGATCACTCTGAACGCAAGAGAGTGGAAGCCTTTGGGCATCTCTTTGCTCTTATACATATCGAAGACTCTCACTGAAACTATTTCGAGAATCCCGAGGTCGCGCACGGCTCTCTCGATGTCGTCCCACATAACCGTATCGGGCACAAGCGCCGAGACGTCGCGGGACGCGGCCGGGAACCTGGCCAGCGCGCTGTAACGCACCCCGTCCGCCGGAAGCGCGAGTAACTTTTCAAACTCGAGCTCACCGATGAAGACCGGCTGGCGGAACTTGTACAGAGAGGCCACCCGCGGATGAAGCCGGCCGAACCTCACTATCTCTTCTCCATCATGGGCAAGCACCGCCGACTGTCCAGGATGGAGGTATTCTACACGGGCTCGATGAATTGTAAAGCCTGAGATGTTCAACGCGGACATCACAACTTCGACGGCGCCCTTGAGGTCGTA